>JANLSB010000424.1:0-11941 GCA_031362125.1 Lysobacterales bacterium
CTACAGGGCAGCAGAAGGCCGCGACGATGATCATCGACTGGCTCGTCATCGGCGCCGCGCTGATGAGCGGCCTGCTCGGCGGCGTGCACTGCGCCGCGATGTGCGGCGGCATCGCCACAAGCCTGTCGTTCGGCCAGCGTCCCGCACATCCGGGCGCGCAGTGGCTTCAGGCGCTGCAGCCCAATGTCGGTCGCGTGCTCGGCTACGCGCTGGCCGGGGCGATCGTCGGCGGCTTCGGCCATGGTCTGGTCGCGTTTGTGCAGATCCCGAATTTCGCCCTCGGCATGCGCATGGCGGTCGGCGCGATGATGATCGTGATCGCGCTGCGGCTGCTGGTGCCTTACGGCAAGTTCAATCCGCTGGCGCGTCCGGGCCGCGCGCTGTGGCAACGGCTGCAGCCCCTCCAGCGTGGGCTGCTGCCGGCCGACACCGCGTTCAAGCGCATCGCCGTCGGCATGCTCTGGGGCTGGCTGCCCTGCGGGCTCAGCGCGACGCTGCTGACCACCGCATGGCTGCAGGCCAGCGCGCTGCACGGCGCGCTGACGATGACCGCGTTCGGTCTCGGCACCCTGCCGATCATGCTCCCGCTGACCTGGAGCGGCGCGCGTCTCGGTCAACGTCTGCAGCGCGGCGGCGTGCGTATCGCCGCCGGCGCGATGGTGCTGCTCGCTGGCGTGGTCACGCTCGCCGTGCCGTGGCTGATCCAGGTGCCGGCCTTGCACGGTGTGTTGTCCGCGCTGGGGTGTCGCACGTTGCCGATGTGATACTCGTGGGCCGTCATTGCAGTCGGCGCAGATCCGCGATGGTCTGGTCCCGCAGTTGGCGCAACGCCGTCGCGATTTCAGCGGCGGCGGCCGGATCCTTGCGGTCCAGTGCCTCCGTGCGTTTCGACCAGACCTCGAACACCCGCTGTGCGCGCCGTCCGGCTGCGTCGGATACCAGTGGGCCGAGATCGCGCAGCAGCCCGGCTTTCCCCCATGCGGCGATCAAGGTCATGTCGCTGGTGTCGCCGGCATAGAAACGCATGTCGATGATCTGTTGCAGCTGCGCGGTCTGGTCTAGGACGACGAAACCCGCCTGGCGCGCATTGCGATGGGATTCGGTGGTCTCGTTGCGCCAGGTGTTGTAGCCAAGGCTCGCCAGTGCGATCGCCAGACTGAGCAGGGCCAGGAAGCGGCCGCTCCAATCGCGGTCGCTGGCGGGAGGTCGGGATGGGTTCGACATGTGGTGCGTGCTCCATTCGCGAGCGGTCGTGAACGATGATGACGATGCCATGCAGGAGACAGCCAGCAGGCGATCGGTTTCGCGGCCGTGACGTCAACGCGACAGGGCCACCCGCGCGCGTTTGGCGATACGGCGCCCTACCGCGATACTGGCGGGTCTCCGGAGCCCGCGTGCAGTCGCATCGATGAATCACAGCCTGCAAGTCAAACTGCTTGATCCCCGCTTCGGCGGCGAATGGCCCTTGCCGGCCTATGCCACCCAGGCCAGCGCCGGACTGGATCTGCGCGCCGCACTCGATGATGCGCTCACTCTGCAGCCTGGGGACGCGTCGCTGGTGCCCTCGGGGCTGGCCATCCATATCGGCGATCCGGGCCTGTGCGCCGTGGTCCTGCCGCGTTCCGGACTGGGTCACAAGCACGGAATCGTGCTCGGCAACGGTACCGGGCTGATCGACGCCGATTATCAGGGACCGCTGATGATCAGCGTCTGGAACCGGGGCCGGGATGCGTTCACCATCGCTCCGGGGGACCGGATTGCGCAGTTGGTCATACTTCCGATCGTGCGCGTTCGCTTCGAGGTCGTGGATACTTTCGTCGAAAGCACGCGCGGCGCCGGTGGCTTCGGCCACACCGGCACAAGTTAGCGGACGCGGTGCCATGGGGACCGGATCCGGCTGCGCGTAGCGCGCAACGAAACAGGGCGAGAGAACACACCGAATGAAAGACAGCACACGCCAGCAACTGGTCCAACTCCGCCCTACGATGAAACCGCTGGCGGCGCTCTGCGCGCTGCTTGCGCTGTGGTTGGGCTGGAGCGGCTTCGCCCAGTTCCGTGACGACGAGCGTCGCAGCGACCTGGCAACCACCCGTGACAGCGGCGTGCAGCTGGTCCATCAGGCGATGATGCAGAATCAGAAGCGGTTGACCGAAGCATTGGCATTGGCCGAGGTGCAGACCGCACTGTCAGCCGGCGACCTGGCGAGCGCGACCAAAGTCATCAGCGCCGGTTGGCCGAATGTCTCGCTCGTGCAGGTGTTGCCACCGGATCTCGAGGCGGCTTATGACGCGCTGAGCAGAGGTGGTTACGGTCGGCTCGCGGTGGTCGAGTCCGCACTGGCGGAAGACAGGATCCGGACCTGGATCATCCGCGATGTCGGCCAGCCGCGGCTGGCTTTCGGCTCCCCGGCCAAGTCCGCAGGCCGCGTTGTCGGTGTGGTCTACGTACAACTGCCGGCCACCGAAATTACGTCGGGCCTGGATACCATCGGCATGGTCGGCGACACCTACCTCGGCCTGCGTCAGGGCGGGGTGACCCTGTGGGAACGCGGCGATCGGACCTATGCCGACAGCGCCGAACGCATGGCCGTTCCGGTGTCCGATTCGGGCATGCGCCTGGTCGCGGGCGCACCGCCGCCGCCGGCGCAGGCGCTCGGACTGGGGCCGATGACCGCATCGGTCGCGGCGGTCATCTTCGCGTTCCTTGTCTACGTCACCTGGCGTCTGTCGCGCCTGCGGATGGGTGCCGAGTCGGGCGACCTGTCGCCGACGTTGCAGGAGGCGGTTGCCAGCGGGCCTGATGAAGCGGCCGGGCCGCGGTCGCTGGAGATCAAAGAGGCGCCAAAACCCAGGCCGGTGATGATCGAGCGCGACATCTTCCGTGCGTACGACATTCGTGGCGTGGTCGGCAAAAGCCTGGATCGGAATGTGGCCGAAATCATCGGTCAGTCGGTCGGTTCGTTGATGCAGGAGAAGAATCTGCACGATATCGTCATCGGTCGCGATGGGCGTCTGTCGGGCCCCGAGATGGTCGAAGGTCTGGTCGCCGGTCTGCGCAAGGCCGGTATCAATGTCATCGATGTCGGCATGGTCCCCACCCCGGTGGTCTATTTCGGCGCCTTCCACCTGCGCACCGGCTGCTGTATTTCGGTGACCGGCAGCCACAACCCGCCGGATTACAACGGTTTCAAGATCGTGGTCGGCGGCGAAACCCTGTATGGCGATGCGATCGCCGACCTGCATGCGCGCATCGCCGACAACCGTCTGCATCTGACATCGAACCAGGGCAATCTCGAAGAACGCGACATCAGCGCCGACTACGTCCAACGCATCGCCTCGGACGTGCAGCTCGGCCGTCGCCTGAAGGTTGTCGTTGATGCCGGCAACGGCGTCGCCGGCGAGATCGGCCCGCGCGTACTCGAAGCCATCGGTGCAGAGGTCGAGGAGCTCTACTGCGAGATCGACGGCAATTTCCCGAACCATCATCCCGACCCCAGCGAGCCTCACAATCTGGTCGACCTGATCAGCATGGTGCAGCGCCTCGATGCCGATCTGGGCATCGCCTTCGATGGCGACGGTGACCGTCTCGGCGTGGTCACCCGTGACGGCGAGAACATCTACGCCGATCGACTGCTGATGCTGTTCGCCGCCGATGTGCTGGAGCGCAACCCGGGCGCGATGATCGTCTATGACGTGAAGTGTACCGGCCGTCTGGCCTCGCACATCCTGCGCCACGGCGGCAGCCCGTTGATGTGGAAGACCGGGCATTCGCTGATCAAGGCCAAGATGCGCGAAACCGGCGCCGAACTGGCCGGCGAGATGAGCGGCCATTTCTTCTTCGCCGAGCGCTGGTACGGCTTCGACGACGGCATCTACGCCGCCGCGCGGTTGCTCGAAATCCTCGCGTCCTCGCCGGAATTGCCGGATGAGGTGCTGAACGCGCTGCCCAAAGGCATGTCGACCCCGGAGATCAAGGTCGATGCACCCGATGGCGACCCGCACAGCTTCGTCGAACGCTTCCGAGAAGGCGCGTTGTTCGAAGGCGGACGGATGTCGACCATCGATGGCCTGCGCGTGGATTGGCCTGACGGCTGGGGCCTGGTGCGTGCGTCCAACACCACGCCCGTACTGGTGCTGCGCTTCGACGCCGACAACGCTGCGGCGCTGGCCCGGATCCAGGCCATCTTCCGCGAACGCCTGCTGCGGTTGAAACCGGATCTGGCGCTGCCGTTCTGATGTCCAGGAGTGGGTGCGTCCGGGCGACCGACCAGCCCACCCACCATCAGCCTCCGATGGGCGGCTTCGGCAAGTTGCGATGCGTCGTTGCGCCGTTGCCCTGTGCCTGTTTGAGCGTGCGGTAACGGCCCAGCGCTTCCTGGAATTGACTGTTGACGGCGGCGCGTTCCACCAACTGCCGCTGTTTCAATGCGCGCAGCCCCAGCAGCTCAGCGTGCTGGGTCTGGATTTTCTCGCGCAGCACCTTGCTGACCGGCTTGGCCTGCAGTTCCAGCTCGTTGGCCTGGCGCAGCAGACTGATCAGACTTTTGTGCAGATTGATCAGCGCCAGCTCCGAGCCCTTGAGCGACTCTTCGATCAGTTCGGTGCGCTCGCCGAAGGCACGCTGCAGGTCGTCCTCGGTTTCGTAGGACACCACCATCGCCATCTCCCGGCGGTTGCGCTGCGCTTCGACTTTGAGCGTTTCTTCTTCGAGCGTCGCACGGGCGCGCTCTTCTGCGGTCAATTCGCGCGCCACGCGTTTCAGCGCGGTGCCGGTGTTCTGATCGAACTCGGTGCGCTGGCGGCCCACGGCCGACGCCGGCAGGGCATCGCTGCAGACCCGGCGTCCGCCTTCTTCCCAGCAATAGAGCTTTTTTTCTTTCGGCTTCTGCTGGGCGTTCGCGAGCGGGACCGCAGCCACAGCGAGCGCCGCCGCGAGCAGCGTCAGTGTCCAGCGATGTGGGGTCGTACGCGGCTGCATCAGGCCTACCCCCCGGTCGGCGCGTCGTGGTTGGAGGTGCGGCAGCCGTAACGGGCCCGGTAGGCCAGCAGGCGTGCGCGCTGGTCGAGAAGGTCGGTGCTTTCGCCCGCGAATGCAAGCAGATCGTCCAGTCCTGCGACCGCGATCACGGGAATTCCGGATTCGGCCATCACCGCCTGCGCCGCCGAGCGCGCGGCGCCGTCGATTGCGGCGCTTTCGACGACGATCTCCTGCCGGTCCAGCGCAATGACGATCCCGGCGGGAATACCGCCGCCGTCGCGGATGATGCCGAGCGCCTCGCGGATCGCGGTGCCGGCGGTGATCACATCATCGACGATCAGCACCCGCTTTCCGGCCAGTGACGCACCGATCAGGGTGCCGCCCTCGCCGTGGGTCTTGGCTTCCTTGCGATTGAACGCGAGCGGCAGATCGCGGCCGCGCCGCGCATATTCGCAGGCCAGGGCCGTCGCCAGCGGGATGCCCTTGTAGGCTGGGCCGAACAGCAGATCGAAGTCGACGCCGGCGGTGTCGATCGCATCGGCGTAGCAGCCGGCCAGTTCTGCCAGCGCCGCGCCTGAATCGAAGCGGCCGGCGTTGAAAAAGTACGGGCTGATCCGCCCCGATTTGAGCGTGAACTCGCCGAAGCGCAGCGCTTCGACGCGCAGGGCCAACTGGAGGAAACGGGTGCGGTAGTCGGTCACTGGGATGGCTGTGGGCAAGTCAGCACTGATGATAAACCCAGTCACCCCCGATGCCCGGGCCAGTGAGGTGCGCGGCGGTGCCCATGCAAGCGGGCGTGAATCCGTTGTGTCGAATCCGTTACTCTTCACTTCGTCCGGCTTTTCGGCCCCCGCTACCGGCCTTTCATGCGCATCATCAGCTTCAACGCCAACGGTCTGCGTTCGGCGGCCACCAAAGGTTTCTTCGACTGGTTCCGCACGCAGGATGCCGACGTGCTCTGCGTGCAGGAGACCAAGGCCCAGGAGCATCAGCTCCGCGAGTCCGAACTGCTGCCCGACGGCTACCGCGCGTTCTTCAAGGACGCGATCACCAGGAAAGGCTACAGCGGCGTCGGCATTTACAGCCGCAAGCCGCCGGACGAGGTCCGCACCTCGCTGGGCTGGGCGCCGTTCGACGACGAAGGCCGCTACATCGAAGCCCGCTACGGCAACCTCAGCGTGGTCTCGTTCTACATTCCGTCGGGGTCATCCGGCGACGTGCGCCAGCAGTTCAAGTTCGAAGTGATGCGCTGGCTGAAACCCATTCTCGACGAATGGCTGCGCAGCGGTCGCGACTATGTGCTGTGCGGCGACTGGAACATCGTCCGCGCCCGCAACGACATCAAGAACTGGAGCTCGAACCAGAAGAACTCCGGTTGTCTGCCCGAAGAGCGCGCGTGGCTCAACGGCCAGATCGCCGATGCCTGCGGCGACGGCACCGCCGCGCCCGAGCGCGGCTGGCTCGACAGCTTCCGCGTGCTCCGGCCCGACGATACCCAATACACGTGGTGGTCGCAGCGCGGTGCGGCGCGCGCCAACGATGTCGGCTGGCGGATCGACTACCAGTTCATCACGCCATCGCTGCGCGACGCGGTCAAAACCTGCGCGGTGCACAAGGACCCGCGTTTTTCCGATCATGCGCCCTACGTGGTCGACTATTCAGTATGAGCCGCACCCGATGAGCGACGCGAAGCCGCAGTCCGCAAGACCGAAAAAACACCTTGGCTGGCGCGACGTGCTGCGCGGTCTGCGCCAGCGCAAGGTCGCGGTGATGCTGTTGCTCGGGCTGTCCGCCGGGCTGCCGTTCATGCTGGTCGGCAACACCATGGGCCTATGGCTGCGCGAGGGCGGGACCGAGCTGACTGCGATCGGCTTCCTGTCGTGGGTCGGCATCATGTACTCGATGAAGTTCCTGTGGGCGCCGATCATCGACAAGGTCCACGTGCCGGTGCTGGGACGTCTGCTGGGGCATCGCCGCGGCTGGATGATCCTCGCGCAGGCGGTGGTGGCCTGCGGTCTGTTCGGCATGGCGATCCTCACCCCGCAGGGTGGGCTGATCCCATTCGCAGTGCTGGCGCTGGTGGCGGCGTTCGCCTCCGCGACCCAGGACATCGTGATCGACGCCTGGCGGATCGAGAGTGCCGACAACGGCGAGGAACTCTCGCTGCTCAGCTCGGCCTATCAGCTCGGCTACCGCTTCGCGCTGCTGTTGACCGATGCGTGGATTCTGGTGATCGCGGCCAAAATAGGTTGGGTCGCGTCGTATGAGCTGATCGCTGGTTTGATGGGCCTTGGCATGATCGCGGTGCTGTTCGCGCGCGAATCGCGGCGCGAAGCGGAGACCGCCACCGCCATCGAGATCGTCGACCCGCGCGCAGGCAATCTTGGCGTGTCCGACGCAATGGTGGTGCGCTGGCTGATCGCGCTGCTACTGGGCGTTGCCGGCATCGCCTATCTGATCAATGCGCACAATTTCTGGGGGAAACCCTGGGGCTGGGACGATGCCGCGTTCGCGGTCGGCGTGCCGGTCGCGATCTGGCTGCTGATCCGGCGCGCCAGGGATGCGGCGCCGGTGCGCGAGGCGACATGGTCGCGGCCGCTGGTGCGGCCGCTGCTGCGGTTCTTCGACGCCGCGATCGGTCCGCTGCTGATGTTCTTCCGCGACCACGGCAAAGCCGCACTGTTGATCCTCGTCGCGATCAGCCTCTACCGCCTGCCCGATTTCGTGATGGGGCCGATGGCCAATCCGTTCTACACCGATCTGGGTATCGACAAATCGGTGGTCGGCACCGTGCGCGGTACGGTCGGATGGGTGGCGACTACGGTGGGCATCGTCGTCGCTGGCCTATGCGCGTTGAGGCTCGGTTTCGTGACGACGCTGCTGATCGGCGCGGTCGTGGGGCCCGCATCGAATCTCGCGTTCGCGTATCTCGCCCACCACGGCGGCGATCCGCAGGTGTTTTCTGCGGTCATGGCGATCGACAACTTCAGCGCCGGATTTGCCGGCGTGGCGCTGGTGGGCTACATGTCCAGTCTGACCACGCTTGGCTACACTGCGACGCAGTACGCGCTGCTCAGTTCGTTCTACGCGATGCCGGGCAAATTCCTCAAAGGGCTGTCGGGTGCGGCGGTGGACGGCCTCGCCAAATCGCACGCGCTGCTCGATGCCTACGCGATCTTTTTCATCGGTACCGCGCTGATCGGCATTCCAGCGCTGTTGTTGTGCTTCTGGCTGGTCCGTAACGCCAGCATCGCCGCCGCCAATCCAGCATCCGCATCTTCATGACGTCATGACCGATCTGGTTCTCCGCGATATCGATCCGAATCTTGCCGAGCGCATCCGCAAGGTCGCGCAGACCAACGGCTGGACGATCCACCAGACGATCATGCATCTGATCGAGCGGGGGCTCTACGTCAGCGAAGGCGGTGCGCTGCGTTTCGACGGCGCCGAGTCTGATGTGATGCAATCGGTGATCGCGGCGCTGGAATGCGTGCCGAACGATCCGGGGTTTTCACTGATCGGGCGAATCGGCGATACGCCTGTCTCGCCCGTTGACGAACCGGCGACCGGCTTCGACCCGAACGAGTTGGAACGTTTCCTGGAAAACGTGCCGGTGGGCTCCAAGCTAGGCGGCCGCGAATAGACCCGCATCGCCGATACAGGGGCTGCCTTCAGCTCACGCAGTCATCGTGTACGTCTGTCATCCCGAACATCTGTGAGCGATCAGTCGTTCGTTTTTTGGCGCATCGAAAGCAGATCCCTGCTCGGGCTGCGCGCTCGTTCGGGATGGCAATGAAGGATGGCGCTTTGCCCCACCTTCATCACTGCGAATAGATCGCGCCAAGCACCCGAGGCCCCATCGCACCGGTGACGCTGGGCAGATTGCCCGGCCGCCCCAGCACGGTCTGCCGCGCCAGCCAGGCGAAGCCCAGCGCTTCGATCACATCCGGGTCGATGCCGTGCGCGGCGGTGGTTTCGACCACGACGCCGGGCAGCGCTTCGGCCAGCGCGCGCATCAGCACCGGGTTATGCACGCCGCCGCCGCAGCCGATGATGCGTGCGGCGCTGGGCAAGGTCGCGCGCAGCGCGTCGGCGACCGTCCGCGCGGTCAGCGCGGTCAGCGTCGCCTGCACGTCGGCCGGTGTTTCGGTGCCGGAGAGATTCGATTCGACCCAGCCGAGATGGAACTGGTCGCGGCCGGTCGATTTCGGCGGCGGCAGCGCGAACCAGGGCTCGCCCAGGAGGCGAGCCAGCAGCGCGTCGTCCACACGCCCGCCCGCCGCGAACACGCCGCCGCGATCGAAGCGTTCGCCGGTATGGCGCAGGCACCACGCATCCATCAGCCCGTTCGCGGGGCCAGTGTCGAAGCCGCCCACATCGCCACCATGCGCAGGCAAGAGCGTGAGATTGGCGATGCCGCCAAGGTTCAGTACCGCGCGGTCTTCGTCGCGCGAAGACAGCAATGCCGCATGCAGCGCCGGCAACAGCGGCGCGCCGTGGCCGCCGGCGGCGACATCGCGTCGTCGGAAATCGGCGACCGTGCGAATGCCGGTGGCTTCTGCGATCAGATGCGCGTCGCCCAACTGCAGCGTGAAGCGGTGCGCGCCATCGTTGCGGCGGCCGTTGGGACGATGGCGCAGGGTCTGGCCGTGCGAACCGATGGCGGCGATCTGCGCGCGGTCGACGCCGCTGTCGCGGATCGCCTGCCCGGCGGCGGCGGCGAACGCTGCGCCGATGCGCACGTCGAGTTCGCCGATGTCGTCCAGGGTCAGCGCCGGTGCGTGCTGGCCCAGTTCGATCAGCAATGCCCGCAGGTCGTCATCCCAGGCGTAAGTGTGGCCGTACAGCACCTCCGCATGCGGTGCGCGGTGTTCGTCGCTGTCGCCGTCGTGGAAACGCGCGATGGCGACATCGATCCCGTCGGCGCTGGTGCCGGAGATCATGCCGAGGAAGAGTCTGTGCTTATCCATCGCCGTATGATCGGCGATGGCGATGGCGGTTGCCAGCCGTGGCCGACGGAAGCCCGGATCAGCCCTTTTTCTTCTGCTTGTTCTGCTTGCGACCGGGCGGCGTTTCCAGCGCGATCGCCAGTGCTTCCTGCGGCCCTTCGATCGCCGCCGGGAACACGATGTTCTCGACCGTGCGGATCCGGGTCATCGCGCGGAAGGTCTCTGTGCGGAAGCTGGCCAGTTCGACGCCGCGCAGCGGTTCCGGCGGCGGCATCGTGATCGTCAGCGGATTGCGGTGCACGCCGTTGATGCGGAATTCGTAGTGCAGATGCGGGCCGGTGGACATACCTGTACTGCCGACGTAGCCGATGATGGTGCCCTGCGGGATGCGCTGACCCGGGCGGATGTTGCCGAAGCGGGACATGTGGCCATAGAGCGTGGTGTAGCCGCGACCGTGGTCGAGCACCACCGCGCGACCGTAGCCGCCCTGCCAACCGACGGACTGCACGCGCGCATCGCCGGCGGCCTGGATCGGCGTCCCGGTGCTGGCGGCGTAGTCCACGCCCTTGTGCATGCGCATGCGGCCCAGCACAGGATGCTTCCGGGCACCGAAGCTGGAACTCAGCCGCGCATACGGGATCGGCATGCGGATGAAGGCTCGCTTCAGCGGCCGGCCGTCGGAGGTGAAGTATTCCGGCTTGCCGTTGCGCATGTGCCGGAACGCGGTGTGCAGTTTGCCGTCCACCGTGAACGCGGCGGCCAGCACGGCGCCGGTCTTCTCCAGTTCGCCGTCGACCCACATCTGGTCGACGACCACGCTGAAGCGGTCGTTGGCATCAAGGTCGGAGTCGAAATCGATGTCGTACTTGAACATCTCGTCGGTCAGTTGATCCAGATGCCCGCCGGTCAGCCCAAGCTGGCGCGCGGAGCGGAACAGCGAGCCGCCGACCTTGCCGCTGAGCACCACCGTGCGCACGTCGACATCGCGCTGCAGCTGGGTTTCGCGGATCTTGTCGTCGGTAAGGTCCAGCTGGATCCGCCGGCCGTCGCGGCGCAGGTAGCGGACCGCGCGCAGCTTGCCGTTCACCGGCAGATCGAGGGTGAGGTGGGTGTCGGGTGTGATCTGACCTATCTCGGCCTTCACGCCCGGGTGCGCAAGAACGCGCTTGAGCTCGGATTCCGGAATGCCCATGCCGCCGAAGATGTGCCGCAGCGATGCGCCGCGCTTGACCGCGACCGTCTGCCAGCTGTCGCCGAACTGGCCGTGCTGGCGCGCCAGCGACAGCGGCGGGAGCTTCAGCGACATGGTCTGGATCGGCGTGGCGGCAGCGGGTTGCAGCACGGTCGCGAAGCCAGGCACGATCGCGCCGAGCAGTGCGACCATGGTCGCGACCAGACTCACCTGGGCCCATTGGCGACGGGTCCAGCGGCCGTTGAAACCGGAAACCGGGGAGTTGTCGGTCGTGGTCTGGCTAGCTTCCTGCTCCGATGCCTGACGCAGGTTCTGTAGCCGCACAAGGCGGTTGCGTACGGTGCGGCTTGACGATGTGGACATCGAGTGGATTCCCCCCTGTCAGGGATGACCAGAGCCGCTACCATAATTCAGTCGAAAAGATTGCGTCAAATGCTTGACAGACTTGGTTTTTTTTAACATTTCGGGTTAACTGTCCTTTAACACCTTGTTCATGCTGATGCCCCGGAACTGTCGACGGGGTCACCTTCCCTGCCCCTCTTCCCCACAAGTCCACGGTTTGACTGCCCATGTCCACTGACGCCCCCGCACCGGCCATCGACCTGATTGCGCGAGGTGCCGACGAAATCCTCAAGCGCGAGGAGCTCGAAGCCCGCCTCGCCGCATCCATGAAAGCCGACGGCCGCCCGCTGCGGATCAAGGCCGGCTTCGACCCCACTGCGCCCGACCTGCACATCGGCCATACCGTGCTGCTCAACAAGATGCGCCAGTTCCAGGAGCTGGGGCATCAGGTGATCTTCCTGATCGGCGATTTCACCGGAAT
>JANLSB010000429.1:0-7237 GCA_031362125.1 Lysobacterales bacterium
CGACGATTATCTGCATATCGGCATTGGCGCCCCCAAAGCCTGCCGCATCACCCGCGAACAGAATCCGCAATCTCTCTGTCCGATCGCAAGTCCTCTCCATACATAATCCGCATGCCTCCGAGTCCGAGGTGATCAAGCCATGCTCGTATTGAATCGCCGTGTCGGCCAAACCATCTGTATCGGTGACGACGTCTGCGTCACTGTCTACGACAAGCTGCGCTATCACGTCACCATGGGCGTGATCTCGCCAGCCGATGCCCAGGTGTCTTTTGGCCAAGTGTATCTACGCCCCGCGATTCTTCCGGATGGTGAGCGGTTCTATATGTTTTCGCTGCTGAGCTCCGAACGGTTCCGCATCGACGATGTCGAGCTTCAAGTCGGCTTCACTCCGTCCTATCTGGGAATAGCCATCCGCAAGCGCCAAGTCCGCATCGCGATCGCTGCGCCGCCGTCCGTGGCTGTGGATCGCGAAGAAATCCGTTTGCAGCGCCTGGAACGCGACAGCAAGCGCCGTCCCAGCATGCCCTTCGCGACCTAGCTCCACCAAGCGAATCTGTCGGTCTCTTCCCGCGTCGCCGCCTGATCGCCGCGTTCGGGCATTGCGAGGCCTTCGGGCTTGCGCCATCGGTGCCGAAAACGCCGCACCAGAGATCGGCACCGAATCGGCGACGGATCCGTGCCAGCCGAAGCGCGCCCGCGGAAGGCGTCGCTATGCTGCCCTGTATGCGGCCGAGGCGGATCCAGTCCCTCATCTGCGGATCCGGATATGCGGACCCAGACCGACGGATCGGGAATGGGCCGATTACAATTGGGAGGCCGCGAAGCGTCATCCAGCGTCATACGGCAATCGCCAGCAGCGGGACGAAACCGCCGCATTCATCGCTCAAAGCTCATAATTATCAAAGAGATGTGGAATTCATGGTGTTGATGATCGACAACTACGACAGCTTCACCTACAACCTGGTGCAGTATCTGCAGGCGCTGGGTGCGGAGGTGAAGGTGGTCCGCAACGATGAATTGAGCGTCGCCCAGATCGATGCGCTCAACCCGTCCGCCATCGTCATTTCGCCCGGCCCCTGTACGCCGAACGAGGCGGGGGTGTCGGTGGAGGTGATCCGCGTACTCGGCGACCGCATCCCGATTCTCGGTGTGTGTCTCGGCCACCAGAGCATCGGACAGGCCTATGGCGGCGATGTCGTCCGTGCTGGCCGGATCATGCACGGCAAGACCTCGCGTATCCGCCACGAAGGCAAAGGCGTGTTTGCCGGGCTGCCCGACGCCTACGAAGCCACGCGCTATCACTCGCTGGTCGTCGATCGCGGCACGCTACCCGACGTGCTTGAAGTCACCGCATGGACCGAGAACGAGGACGGCACAGTCGAGGAGATCATGGGCCTGCGTCATCGCGAGCACCCGGTGGAAGGCGTGCAGTTCCATCCCGAATCGATCCTGACCGAACACGGCCATGCTCTGCTGAAGAATTTCCTCGCGCGCGCCGCCTGATTGTCGATCGACAAGGCCGGCCACCTCCCGCACATGACCCAGATCAAACCCCCGGAACTGCGAATTACGCCCATGCCGATCACTCCCCAAGAAGCCCTGCAGCGGACCATCGAGCACCGCGAGATCTTCCACGACGAAATGGTCGAGCTTATGCGCCAGATCATGCGCGGCGAAGTCTCGCCGGCGATGACCGCGGCGATTCTCACCGGCCTGCGAGTGAAGAAGGAAACCATAGGCGAGATCGCCGCTGCGGCCACGGTGCTGCGCGAGTTTTCGCACCGGGTCGAAGTTCCCGATCGCGATCGCCTGGTCGATATCGTCGGCACCGGCGGCGACGGCGCGCACACCTTCAACATCTCCACCGCCAGCATGTTCGTGGTCGCTGCGGCGGGCGCGAAAGTCGCGAAACACGGCAACCGCAGCGTGTCGTCGAAATCCGGCAGCGCCGATGTACTCGAAGCGCTCGGTGCGAAGATCGAATTGCAGCCGGAGCAGGTCGCGGCCTGCATCGCTGCCACCGGTATCGGTTTCATGTTCGCGCCGATGCATCATCCGGCGATGAAGATGGTGGCGCCGGTGCGCCGCGAGATGGGCGTACGGACCATGTTCAACATCCTCGGGCCGCTGACCAATCCCGCCGGTGCGCCGAATATCCTGATGGGCGTGTTCCATCCGGATCTGGTCGGCATCCAGGCGCGAGTACTGCAGGAACTCGGTGCACAGCGCGCGCTGGTGGTCTGGGGGCGCGACGGCATGGACGAACTGTCGCTCGGCGCGGCATCGCTGGTGGCGGAGCTGCGCGATGGTGTCGTTCGCGAATATGAAGTGCATCCCGAAGATTTCGGCATCGGCATGTCCGCCAGCCGCAATCTGCGCGTAGAAGACGCGCAGGAGTCGAAAACGATGCTGCTGGAAGCACTGAACAACAAGCCTGGGCTGCCGCGCGATATCGTCTGCCTCAACGCCGGTGCCGCGCTGTACGTGGCCGGCAGCGCCGTTACCATCGCGCACGGCATCGACGCCGCACGCTCGGCGATCGCCACCGGCGACGCGCGCGCCAAGCTCGAACATTTCATCGCCACCACGCAGCGGTTGGCGGCATCGTGAGCGAGGACCGATTCGCCGACACCCCTCAACCGCCTTACTACGCGGTGGTGTTTTCGTCGTTGCGCAACGGCGAAGACAGCGATGGCTACGGCGAAGCCGCCGAGCGGATGATGACGCTCGCCGCGCAGCAGCCGGGCTATCTCGGCGTGGAATCGGTCCGCGATGCCGATGGCGTCGGCATCACCGTGAGTTACTGGCGGACCGAGGCCGACATCCTCGGCTGGAAGCATCAGGTCGAACACGCCGCCACCCGCGCGCGCGGCCGTCGCGACTGGTATACGCGCTACATCACCCGCGTCGCGAAAGTGGAACGCGCCTACGACTGGTTCGCCAAATAGACACCCATGAACGCAGATATTGCAGACAACAAGCGCGCCGATATTCTTCAACGGATTCTCGATCGCAAAGCGGAAGAAATCGCCGAACGCCGCGCGCGTACGCCTCTCGAAGCGCTGCGGGCGCGTCTCGCGGAGGCGTCGCCGACGCGCGGCTTCATCGCTGCGATCGAGGCCAAGCGCGCCGCTGGCAAGCCGGCGGTGATCGCCGAGGTCAAGAAAGCCAGTCCCTCGAAGGGTGTGATTCGCGCGGACTTCGACCCCGCCGCCATCGCGCGCAGTTACGAAGCCGGTGGTGCCGCATGCCTGTCGGTGCTGACCGACATCGATTTCTTCCAAGGCGCCGACGTCTATCTGCAGCAGGCGCGGGCCGCCTGCGCCTTGCCGGTGTTGCGCAAGGACTTCACGGTCGATCCGTACCAGATCGTGGAAGCGCGCGTGCTCGGCGCCGACTGCATCCTGTTGATCGTGTCCGCGCTCGACGATGCGCAGCTGGCGTCGCTGTATCGCGAAGCGATGGACCTCGGCCTCGATGTGCTGGTGGAAGTGCACGATGCCGACGAACTGGCGCGCGCATTGACGCTGCCGCCCATCGATGGACGTTCTCCGCTGATCGGCGTGAACAACCGCAATCTGCGCACGTTCGAGGTTTCTCTGGAGACGACGCTGTCGCTCGGAAAAGCGATGCCCGCCGGCCGCATCCTGGTCACCGAAAGCGGTATTGGCACCCGCGACGATGTCGAACGCATGCTCGCCGCCGATGTCGATACTTTCCTGGTGGGCGAATCTTTCATGCGCGATCCCGATCCGGGAGCGGCGCTGCAACGTTTGTTTTTCGCATCATGAGCGAGCATCGCTACCCGACGCCTGCGGCCGACGCGCCGCTGGTGGTGTTCGATTTCGACCACACCTTGTTCGACGGCGACTCCGGCAGCCATCTGTTCAAATGGCTGATCGAACGCAACCGCTGGCGCAAGCTGTTGGCGCTGCTGATCGCGCCGGTGTTCGGCCCGATGATCGCGTTCATGCCCACCCGACGCCGCGGCATTTCCGCGTTCGTCTGGGTCGGCACGCTCGGCATGCGTACGCTCGATGAATTCGATGCGTTCACCGATCGCTATGTGGCTGCGCACACCGATGCCCTGCGGGCGCGATTGCTGCCGGTCGCGTTCGACGTGTTGCGCAAGCATCGCGAGGCCGGCGATCGCGTCATCATCGCCACCGGTGCGCCGACCGAACTGGCGCGCGCGATCCTCTCGTTCGTCGCGCATGAGGACCTGCCGGTCATCGGCACCCGGCTCGGCCCCCAATACGGGTCGATCGTCGCTGTGCGGCATTGTCACTACCGGATGAAGATGGCGATGCTTAAGGACGCTGGCTACGGCGGCCCGGTCGACGCCGCCTACTCCGACAGCAGCGCGGATCTGCCGCTGCTGTTGGCGGCACAGAAACCTGTGGTGGTGAATCCGAAGCCGAAACGGGTCGCGATGTTCCGTCGCGTGCTGCCTGCCGGCACGCCGATCCTCAACTGGGGATGTCCGGGGCGGGGCGGGGATAAGGTCTGATCCTGCCCCGCTTTGCAGGGTGTCGCGCTCTTTCGCTTGTTGAGACCTTAACTTGACGCGGGGCGGACTCATCCGCCCCGCGTTGAGCATTCAGAACGCCCAGATCTGCGGATTACCCCCGGGGGCTAGATTGCTAAAGACCGCTCCGGCAGGTGTGCTTTCCAAGTATCTGCCGGTGGGGACGGATCTGAAGCGCGCCGTCGTGGCGCCGGTGTTCAGCCTCTGCCAGCGTTGGCTTGCAATAGCGAGATTACACGCCGAGGTGGAGAGGACGCCTGCGGGGCTGATGTCCAGGCAGCGGCCGGTGCCGACATTCTTGATCTGGAAGAAGGGAGGGCCAGGGTTCGGGGTCTGAACCCATTTCTGGATGGCGGAAGCAGCGTTGCATGTTTGAGTGACGGGGGCACCTGTAATGACCAAGGTGTTGACCGCCAAGCAGCGAAAGTTCCCTGTGTTCTTGATCGGACCCGTCACCACCTGTGCCGACACGGCCGGCGCATAGGCGGCGGCGAGCATCAGAAGAACGGACGACAGGCCTAGTTTGATTGTTGCGTTCATATCTCAATGTTCCTTATTGATTGTGGATCTGACGAAAGAGGAAACGCGGCTCATGAATCTGGCTCGTAGCGGCGCCTTGCAGGTGGCGCTTGACCACGGATAACCCGATACCTTTGCCCGGTTTCCGATGGGGGCTGGCTCAACCGGGCTGTCTGTACATCGAACTCAATCTGTTGCGCGCCGCGATGGTTACCGACCCGGTCGACCGCCCCCTGGTTTCCTACGATCCGGCTGATTGGCGGAAAGAACGGGGTCGATTGGGGGTGGCTATTTCAGCAGCCTGCTGAAGTCTTTGAATGCTGCAGAGATGACGAAGCTCAAGTAAGCGCCATTTCAAAAGAGAAGGGGTCAAGGGGTGGTCCGAAGACAACTGGGAACCGACACCCTGACCCCTGCCTTTACTTGCGGTTACCCGTTTTTATCAACGGCAGATCGGCTCCACACCGAGCAGATTGGCCTCGGCTTCGTTCGCCCCATCCATGTTGATTTTTGCGCCGACGAGGTTCTGACCACCCGGACAGACTTTGTCCTGGCGGCTGCCGCCGGTGCCGCCCCAGATGCCATTGACATAGGTCGTCAGGTTGGTCTTGGACACTTGCCTGCAGACACCACCCATCGCGTCGAGTTCCAGGCCTGCCGAGACAAGAAAACCAGCCTGAAGCCGGCCGGCGGAGCATGTGTAGGTGTTGCTGCTGGTGTAAGCGTGACCAAACGTCAGAAAGGTGCTGGCGGCACCGCTGGTGGCGGGAGTGCATCGCAGTTGGAGATTCGAGATCCGGCCGCGGGCTGCACTGAAGATCCACCCCACCCTTACCTGGTCAACAAAGCTTTCTTCGTTGGGGCACAGCCTTTCCACGAAAAAGTCGGGGCCGGCACCATCGTCGGTGAAATCGCCGGCCGTGGACAGGCGCCGAACCGGCGGAGTGCCTGTGCCGCCCGCGCAGTAAAAAGCTGCGGTAGCGCACGTGCCGCCAACAGCCGTCCAAACCGCCAGACAAGCGGGTGACAGCGCACCCCAGCTAGCAGTCACTGCCGCACCGCAACCAAGCCCGAAACCACCCAAGCTAAAAACGCACACTGTTGCAGCAGCGGCACATTCTGCCGCTCCCTTCGTCGGGACCTGGGAAAGTACCGTCGGTGCTTGCTGCCGTCCCCGCTGAAGGAATTGCTGGAAGGAGGCGTTCGCTTCTGCGCTCCTCTCGTTCTTGAATCCTTCGCCTTGATTCGCGGCAGAGGCGTTGATTGCCGCCGCCAGCAGGGTGATTGATGCCACTGACATTATGATTCGCGATTTGCTCATTGGGTGGTGCTCCATGTCAAAAATTGTTTGTCGATGCTTCGTGTGCGCCTGCGCTCCATGCCGAAATGGGCGACCGCCACTAGCCGGCGCAGGCGCGACGAGCGTGGATTTTTCTCAACGATTTGTCGTCAAATATGGATCACGATTCGATCATGAGACGATCACGCTCAGGGGTGACGCGTGATTTCTCTGGCCAGATAGAGACGGGCAGCATTTTTCTGTCATGGAGATCGAGAAAAAGATGAGGTGCCGAACGCCGACCCCGCCCCTCGCAAGGACTCGGCGGTTAAGGCCGGGTCAGCTCGCAAGCAGTGCGGGTTGCCATTTGTGTGTTGAATTTCTGGGTACGGCTAAAGCAAAGTGGCTAAGAGCCGCAGGCATCGAGTTTGTTTTCAATGAAATATTGAGGTCAAGCACCCAAATACTTGATCATGCGCGAGCGAATCCAGGCTTTTGCGGGTTCGCGGCGTCTGAAAAGCACCAAGATTTTTTTCGGACCTCTGTATTCAGCTCTCTCTACTCAGACGCTATCAAGATTTTTGCAAAGCCGGGCGGCATTGTGGCTCAGTGAAACACTCGCGCCTTGATGCATTTTCCCAGCATGATGATCACTTGATGATCGATTCATGATCTCATGGCTTGACTGCAGGGGTGCCTGGGCCGACGCTACCTGCCATGAACAACGCCAAAAAAAAGCGCACTTTCGGCAGATGGCTTTACCTTGCGTCAGCGATCGCCGCCGTTTTTATTTTTGCGGCCTTCCTTTGGCTCCGCCTGAACAATGGTCAATCCGACGCCGCCGCCCCTGGAGACCCCCAGCCTGGACCGCAGCAAGAGCGTTCGGCGCAAGCTCGCGCAACGATTGCCTC
>JANLSB010000499.1:0-3075 GCA_031362125.1 Lysobacterales bacterium
CACTGCGGACCGAAGCAGACGAGGCCTCGCGATGGAACGCTGCGATCGCCGCGACCGCCATCGGCGACTGGAGCGAGGCGAGGCGCCAATGGGCGGACTGCGGTATCGACATCCCGGTGAGAGAAGGCACCATCGACGCCACGTTCGGCGTCGCCAGCATCCGCCTGAATGCCTGGGAGCACGGCGAGACCCTGTTCGGCCAACGTATCGATCCGGTCCGCGCGCGCCTGATCAACGTACCGCTACCCGACAGCGGCTATCGTTATGGCGATGTTGTGCTGCATGACGGTGCGGCCACCGGCCAACGCCGCTTTCACCAGAGCATGGTCCCAGTCTTCAACGCGATGCAGCGACTGGAAGTGTCTGAATTCCAAACCTTCGCCGCGTTCGTGACCTGTCCGCAACGCGAGGATCTCGATGCGCTGACGAACGCGCGCGTACCCGGCATCGCCTTCATCGAAGATTGGACCGACGGCGTTTTCCACTACTGTCTGCGCTGCAGCTACCGCGCACCGCATCGCCATCGCGATGAGGATGCGAATGCCGGCGCCGATATCTGGCGGATGGAACGCAACCTCGGTATCGCCGCGCAGAGCCGATATTCGGTTGCGAAACTGCTGGAGCACTGGAAATCGAAGGGCAAGGGCCGTCGTCTGGATGCGATCGAAAGCCGCGACGTTGCGCCAAGTGCGTCCCCCGCGAGCGGGAAGCCATGGTGGTTGTTGCCCGAAGATCAGGACGGCGATAGCGGCCGCGATTGACAACAGGCACACGATCCGTTTTTTTGTTGCAGCGCAGCTTGCCCCATCGGCCAATGTCTTGGCTGCCCCGGCTGTGGCCCACTGCCGCCATCCGCCGCAGGAGGTCCCGCCGATGTCCACCATCGCATGCCTTGCACGTATCGCTCCCGTCGTCCGTCGCCCGCTTGTGCTGCTGGCGCTGCTGCTCACGTCGATGGCACCGTCCGCGTTCGCGCAGAGCGAAGTCACCGGCTTCGGTAGCAACCCCGGCAATCTGCGCATGTTCAAATACGTGCCCAGCGCATTGCCGACGAATGCACCGCTGATGGTCGCACTGCACGGTTGTTCGCAGACCGCCGGGAATTACGACGCCGAAACCGGCTGGCAGCTGTTCGCGGACCGCTACCGCTTCGCACTGCTGCTACCGCAGCAGCAGAGCGCGAACAATGCCAGCGGCTGCTTCAACTGGTTCGAGTCGGGCGATATCAGTCGCGGTCAGGGTGAAGCGCTGTCGATCAAGCAGATGGTCGACCGGATGGTCGCCGATCACGGCATCGCCGGCTCGCGCATTTACGTCACCGGGCTCTCGGCCGGTGGTGCGATGACATCCAGCCTGCTCGCCGCGTACCCGGACGTCTTCGCCGGCGGCGCGATCATCGCCGGCCTGCCGCATCGCTGCGCCACCAACCAGAGCGCGGCCTTCAGCTGTATGAACCCCGGCAGCGATTTCACGCCCGCGCAGTGGGGCGACAGGGTGCGCGCATCCTCGACCTGGACCGGACCGTGGCCGATCGTGTCGATCTGGCACGGCGACGGCGACTTCGTCGTGCGTCCGCTGAACCAGACCGAGAGCATGGAACAGTGGACCAACGTGCACGGCATCGACCAGACACCAGACGTCAGCGAAACCGTCGGCGGTTATCCGCACAAAGTCTATAAAATCGCGTCGGGACAAACGCGGGTCGAAACCTGGACCATCACCGGCATGGGTCACGGCACGCCGGTGGACCCCGGTACCGGCGAAACGCAGTGCGGCACTGCGGGTGCGTACATCCTCGATGTGAACCTGTGTTCGAGCTACTACATCGCGCGCTTCTTCGGTCTGGACAATCTCGACGGCACCCCGCCGACCGCGACGCTCACCGCGCCCGCGAATGGCGCGGCCGTCACCGGCAGCATTGCGATCACCGCCAATGCCAGCGACAACATCGGCGTGGACCGCGTCGAATTCCTGCTCGATGGTGGACTGCTCGGCAGCGACGCCACCGCGCCCTACGCGTTCACCTGGAACAGCGCCACCGCCAGCAACGGTGCGCACGTCCTGCAGGCGCGTGCCGTCGATCTCGCCGGCAACGTCGGAAGCTCACCGCTGGTGAACGTCACCGTCAGCGGCGGCACCGGAGGCGGTGGCGCCACACCGGTCACTGTGAGATTCGCCAACGAAGACGCGAACGACGGCTACGTCAAGGCCGACAGCAGCGGCAATACGCCCGCGGTCGGCACGCTGGAATCGAGCCTCGGCCTGGCGATCGGCCGCGGCACCGACGGCAAATTCAATCGCACGCTGCTGTCGTTCGACACGTCATCGCTGCCGGACGGTGCCGCCGTCACCTCGGCGACGCTGACCGTGACCTATCGCAGCGCATCGGGCGACCCGTGGAGCAACCCCGTGGGCAATAGTCTTGTGATCGATGCGAACAGCGGCTGTATCGGTGCCTGCACCATCGAAACCGGCGACTGGGCCGCGGCTGCCTCCGCGAGCGCCGTCGCGCAGTTGCTGTCATTCACAGGCGGCACGCAGACCAGCAATCTCTTCGCTGCAACCGGACTCGTCGCGATCAACAAGACCGGCCGCACACAACTGCGGCTGCGTTTCGCAGGCAACCAGACGGCCACCAGCTACCTCTGGATCGACAAGGGCGCGACCGCGACACTGACGGTGACGTATCAGCCGTAAAGGTACGCCTGCTCCCGATCGCACGATGCTGCGGTTGGGACGCGCGGAAAAACTGAAGCGGCCAGCATGCGCGATCAGGACAAGTCCGAACGCATGCCAGCAGACATGCGGCCCGCCGATATCGCCCCTGGCAACATTGGCAACATGACGCACCCTGCAACGACCATATCGATGCCCCGCGACAGCTCCGGTCCGACGACGGCCGGTACTGCCCGCAAACGATCTGTCTTCAGACTCGATCATGGCGAAGTCGCGTCCGGGGCGGCAGCGCCGCCCCGGAACAGGTTGATGTGCCCGGCTAAGCCAGGGCTTCCGCGTGGACTTAAGCGTCGACTTAAGCGTGGACTTACGGTACGACCGTGCAGCAGGGCTTCTGGG
>JANLSB010000500.1:0-5137 GCA_031362125.1 Lysobacterales bacterium
CCCGCTGGCGCGCCGAACCGCACCGCCGGGGCACCGCCGCCGAAGGAGCGGAACCACCGGCCGCACCGGCATGGGAACTGACCTGGGCCTCAGTCGCAGCGCAGCGTGATCGTCCAGCCGTCGTGGATGTAGGTCCGCCGCACGGTCCCCGGGTCGCCGCACTGCTGCTGCATCGCGACTGCGCGATGGGCGCTCTGCACCGCCGCCAGCTGCACTGAGCACATGAGTTCGACCGGCATCCCAGCCCAGGGCTACGTCCGCCGCCGCCGCCAGTTGATGCGGATGGCCGGTGACGACGCCATCGTGATCATTCCATCGGCGCCGGAGCGCATCCGCAGCCGCGACACCCATTACCCCTACCGCCAGGATTCGGATCTCTGGTACCTCGCTGGTTTCCCGGAGCCTGAGGCGGTGCTGGTGCTGATCCCGGGTCGCAAGCATGGCGAGTCGCTGCTGTTCTGCCGCGAGCGCGACCTGGAGCGCGAAAGCTGGGACGGTCCTCGCGTCGGCCCGGAGGGCGCGGTCGACACTTTCGGCATGGACGATGCCTACCCGATCGACGATCTCGACGAGATCCTGCCCGGCCTGCTCGAAGGTCGCACCCGTGTCTACTACCACTTCGGCCGCGACACCGATTTCGACCTCAAGCTGATCGGGTGGCTCAACCGCGTCCGCGCGCAGATGCGGATGGGCGCGCAGCCGCCGCACGAATTTCTCGAACTGGGCCACCTGCTCGATGAGATGCGGCTGTTCAAGGACCGTGACGAACTCAAGCTGATGCAGCGCGCCGCCGACATCAGCATCGAAGCGCACCGCGCGGCGATGCGCGCGGCGAAGCCGGGCATCCATGAATACGAATTGCAGGCGGAAATCGAACGCGTGTTCCGCCGCCACGACGCCGAGCCGGCCTACGGCAGTATCGTCGGTGCCGGCGACAATGCCTGTGTGCTGCACTATCGCGCCAACAACGCGCAGGCGAAGGACGGCGCGCTGGTATTGATCGACGCGGGCGCCGAATATCGTGGTTACGCCGCCGACATTACCCGCACCTTTCCGGTCAACGGTCGTTTCAGCAAGGAACAGCGCGCGCTGCACGATCTGGTCGGCGATGCCCAGCGCGCCGCGCTGGCGCAGGCGCGACCGGGCGTACCCTACGAGGCCGGCCATCTGGCGGCGGTGGAAACCTTGACAGAAGGTCTGCTGAAACTCGGCCTGCTCAAGGGTGGGCTGGAAAAAAACATCGCCGATGACAGCTACAAGCGCTTCTACCGGCACAAGACCGGGCACTGGCTCGGTCTCGACGTGCACGATGTCGGCGAATATCGCTTCGACGGTGACTCGCGCCTGCTCGAAACGGGCATGGTCTTCACCATCGAACCCGGCCTGTATATCGGCACAGACGAAAAAACCGTGCACGAGAAGTGGCGCGGCATCGGCATCCGCATCGAAGACGACATCCTCGTCACCAAGGACGGCCACAAGGTGCTGACCGACAAGCTCGCGCGCAGCGCGGACGAGATCGAGACGTTCATGGCGGGGCGCTGATCAACGCGTAAGGATCGGGTTCTGTAGGAGCGACGGAAGTCGCGACAGACTGAGGCAAGTCTTTCCGAAGAGCGTCGCGACTTCCGTCGCTGCTACACACCGATCCTTCATCCGCCTCGCGCGGCCTATTCCGCCCGCGACCCGTCCGGATTGTGTTCGATCATCCACAGCCCGGCCCAGAGTTTGAGGTCGAGTTCGTAGCCCTCGCCTTGTTTCTGCATCAGCCACGCCGGCGCCTGCGCGCGGGGCACAGAGTGGACGATGATGTCTTCGTTGTCGGTACCGCCGCCTTCGCCGACCTTCACCAGTTCGCGGGCGCGGATGAAGGCGATGCGTTCGTTGCTCATGCCGGATGAAGTGGGGCCGATCAGCAGTACTTCGACCTTGTTCGGATGCCAGCCGGTTTCTTCCACCAGTTCACGACGTGCGGCGTCTTCCAGCGAGTCGTTGTCGTGATCGTCGCCGACGAGGCCGGCCGGCATTTCGATCGTACGTGCGCCCAGCGGAATCCGGTGTTGCTCGACGAACAGCACTTCGTCCTGCGGCGTCACCGCAATGATGATGACCGCCATGCCGTTGGCGTGGTGGGTGCGTTCGCAGGATTCCCAGCGGCCGATGCGCACCAGGCGCAGCCACTGACCTTCGTAGAGCACTTCGCGTGGCAAGGTCATGCGGGCCTCGATTGTTTTCGCTGAAGCGGTTTTCAGGCCGCTGTGCTTTCTTGGAAAGGATAGTGAAGCAACGGGCTTGTTTTCGAAAGCCGAACGGCTGGTCAGCCCGCTCTATCCAGATATGTGGGTCATGCTTCGTCGGTGGTTGGCGCGTGGTCGGCGAAATTCAGGCCGCCGGCCGCGTAGATGCGCCTGCGCGTCATCGGGCCGAAGCGCAATGCTTCGCAGATCGCCCCCAGCGAGGATGCCTCGGCAGTGTTGCGTTTGAACAGCGGTGCCGCTTCGCCCAGCGGGATATCGCAGGCGATCGTGGTCAGTCTGCGGAACAGCAGGGCGTTGTTGCGATGCTCGCGCAGCTTCGCGGCCGCCTGCGCCGCGCCGCGGAAGCGCAGGAACGGCACTTCCTCGACCCGCGCCAGCAGGCTGTCGAGGTCGCCGAAATGCGCGAGCAGCACCGCAGCGGTCTTGGCGCCGATGCCGGGCACGCCCGGAATATTGTCGACCGCGTCGCCGCTGAGCGCGAGGTAATCGGCGATCTGGTGGGCTTCCACACCGTGCCGGGCACGCACGCCATGGGCGCCCCAGCGCTGGTTGCGGGCGTAGTCCCACTGCTCGTCGCCGATGTGCAGCAACTGCGAGAGATCCTTGTCGGCGGACAGGATGATGCCGCGATGGCCTGCCGCGCGTGCATGCGTCAGCGCGCTGCCGATCAGGTCGTCCGCTTCGTATTCGCTGTGACCCAGCACGCTCAGTCCGAGTGCGGCGCAGAGTGTCTTGCAATGCACGAACTGGCGCTTGAGCTCTTCCGGCGCAGGATCGCGATTGGCCTTGTATGCCGGGTACAGCGCGTTGCGGAAGCACGAGTCCAGGGCTTCATCGAATGCGACCGTGATGTGCTTGGGGCGTTCGCGTTCCAGTATGTCCAGCAGAAAACGTGCGAAGCCCTGCACGGCATTGGTCGGCCAGCCTTCCGTGTCCTGGAATTCGTCGGGCATGGTGTGCCACGCGCGGAAGACGTAGATGCTGGCGTCGATCAGATACAGCGGTGGCGGCTCCGCGCGCGACTCGCGTCCATCGTGGCTGTGCGCTTCAAGATCACGCGCCCCAAGATCGCGATCAAGGATGTCGTCGTCTTCGCCGGGTCCGCTCATTCCGGCGTCCAGTCGGTCAGCAGCGTTGCGGGATCGGGGCGTTCGCGCTCCGGCGCATCGGCCTGCGCGGTGCCGATATGGATGAAGCCGGTCACGACCTCATCGTCACCGACACCCAACAGTGTGCGGATCTCGGCGTCATAAGCCGCCCAGCCGGTCAACCACTGAGCGCCGAAACCCAGCGCCTGCGCCGCCTGCAGCAGCGCAAAACAGACGCAGCCGGCAGCCAGCAGTCGTTCCTGTTCGGGAATCTTCTCGTCCGGCCCGAGTTTTGCGATCACGGTGACGATGGTCGGGGCGAACGAGAACCGCAGCCGGTCTTTTTCGATCACGCTGTCGGAGGCGTTGGGGTCGCGGGCGCGACTGCGAGCAGCGAGTCGTTCGCCAAGACTGAGACGGGTGTCGCCTTCGATGCGCAGAAACCGGAACGGAGTGCGCTTTCCATGATCGGGCACGCGCGAAGCGGAAGACAACATCCGCAACAAAGTGGAATGGTCCGGCCCCGGGGCGGCCAATTGCCGGCTCGGCACCGAGCGACGGTCATCGAGCATTTGTAATCTTTGGCTTGGATGATTTGCGAGTGAGGTCACAGACGGCTCGATAGCAGATGAAGGATGGTAACGTCTGGCAGTAGACCCGCCTATTCTCCCCCGAAAACCATCCCGACGAAGACTCAAATGGACGATAACAGCCGGTTTTTCCCAGGCCGCTCGCCCCCGGCGCGCCAAACTGCCGAGAAGACCTTCGAGTCGATCCGCCGCGATGCGGTGACGGCGCTCGCGGGTGTGCTCGCGGGTTTCTGGGGAGATATCGAAGAACAGGTCCGGCTCGCAGCGATCGCCAGCCATGAAAACAGCGCGATCTACGACGACCGGATCGCGATCCGGCTGTTGAACCAGCGCGCGCTCGAACTCGCCAACCGTTATCGTGAATCGCTTGAGACTGCGTTCGACCAGTGGCGCAATCCGCGCCCGCGCGCGGTCGACAACAAGAGCCTGAGTCTGATGTCCGAGGCCCAGCTCGAAGTGCACCTGTCCGGCCAGCAGATCGTCGAGCTGTTGGAGCACCAGTTGATGCATCCACTGCACGTGATGCACGAACGGCTGGATTCGCTGGCAACCTCGCTTGGACTTCCGCGCCAGGCGCCGGAAAGCAATCCGCTGCGCCCTGATGTGCCGGTCAGCGCCCTTGTCAAACTGTTCACCGAGGACGACCTCACCCCCGAACTGCGCCGGCTGATCTTCCTGCAGCTCGAGAAGCGGCTGTCGAAGGTATTGGACGAGCTCTACACCAAGATCAACACCACCCTCGAACACGGCTTCGCACCGCGTGAGACCCAGGCGCAAGGCGCTTCGTCTGCATCGGGTATGGCCTCGCCAGCGGCTGGCTGGACGCCCGACGGCGGTCTGGTCGAAGGTCGTGGTTCGCATCAGGGCGGTCACCAGCAGGGCAGTTCCCAGCAGGCGGGCTACCAGCAGGGCAGCTACCAGCAGGGCGGGAATGGCAATCCCGGTTACGGCCAGACCCAGAATATGCCCTGGGGCTTCTCCGCCAGTCAGCCGATGCAGGGTGGCCAGTCCGGCGGCGGCATGCTCGACGACGGCGGCCGACCCCTGCGTTATCGCGAATCCGTCCACCAGCAATTGCGCGCGTGGCGCCAGACCGTGCTCCGCCCGGGTTCGATGGGGCCATCCGCCTCGGCCATCGCCGGTATCCGCGTGCTCGCGCCGCAGGAATTGCTCGGCATCGCATCGATGCTGCAGGGCGACG
>JANLSB010000508.1:0-4314 GCA_031362125.1 Lysobacterales bacterium
CTGCCCGAGCTGCTGCAGCCTGGCGATCTGCTGATCTTCAACGATACCCGGGTGATCCCGGCACGCCTGTTCGGCCAGAAGTCCACCGGTGGACGGGTCGAGATCCTGATCGAGCGTCTGCTGCCGGACAATGAGGCGCGAGCCCAGATCGGCGCCAGCAAGACACCGAGGCCGGGCAGCCGGATCACCCTCGACGCCGGCGGCGAGGCTGAAGTCCTCGGCCGCGATGGCGAGTTCTATCACCTGCGTTTCCATGTCGATGAAGGACTGGAAAGCTGGCTGCTGCACGCCGGCCGGCTGCCGCTGCCGCCGTACATCCGCCGCGAACCCGGACAGGACGATCTGGAGCGCTATCAGACGGTGTTCGCCAAGGAAGTCGGTGCGGTAGCGGCGCCCACCGCCGGGCTGCATTTCGATGAGGTTTTACTGGAGGCCTTGCGCGCGCGCGGCGTCGAGTTCGGCCACATCACGCTGCACGTCGGTGCCGGTACGTTCCAGCCGATGCGCGCCGAGGATGTGCGCGAGCATCGCATGCACAGCGAGTGGCTGAACGTCGGCGCCGAGCTGGTCGCCCAGGTGCGTCATACCCGCGAACGTGGCGGACGGGTGATCGCGGTGGGAACGACGGTCGTGCGCGCGCTGGAAAGCGCGATGCGCATCCACGACGACAGCGCGTCTGGCGAAAGCGTCCATGAGCTGCAGCCCTTCGCGGGCGAAACGCAGATCTTCATCTTCCCCGGCTATCGCATCCGCAGCGTCGATGCATTGCTCACCAATTTCCATCTGCCGGAAAGCACACTGCTGATGCTGGTATCGGCCTTTGCCGGTAAGGATCGTGTATTCGCCGCCTATGCGCATGCCGTATGCGAACGCTACCGGTTCTTCAGCTACGGCGATGCGATGCTGTTGTTTCCCGCCGCGGAGTCAGTGCATGCAGCTTGATTTCGCCGCGTTGCCGGCGAACGAGGCCTATCGCTGGTTGACCGCCACGGTGACGCCACGGCCGATCGCCTGGGTGTCCACGCGTTCCGCCGACGGCCTCGACAATCTCGCGCCCTTCAGCTTTTTCCAAGTGGTCTGCGACGCGCCGCCGACGCTGATGCTGAGCATCGGTCTGCGTCCCGATGGCGGCGAGAAAGACACCCTGCGCAATCTGCGCGAGCGCGGCGAACTGGTGATCCAACTGGTGTCGGCCGCGCAGGCGGAAGCGATGAACGCCACCGCCGCCGCGTTTCCGCACGGCGTCAGCGAGTTCGAGCGTTGCGGTATTGCTTCCACGCCTTCGCAGCGAATCGAACCGCCGCGCGTCACGGATAGTGCGGTCGCATTCGAATGCCTGCTCGCCGGCATCCAGCCGTATCCGGCAGAGACGCCGACCCATCATCTCGTGTTCGCGGAAGTGGTTTTCGCGCACATCGACGACGCGGCGCTGGGCGACGCGCGCCATATCGATTCGGCAAAGCTCGATCTGATCGGGCGCCTCGGCGGCGCGTCTTATGTGCGCACGCGTGACGTGTTCCAGCTCAAACGGCCCGGTTGAGCAGTTTGACCACACGCGACAGGTTGAGCTGGATCAGGGATCCGCGACGAGTGCCGCAAGCGCCCGCGTCCTTTCGACAGTGAGCCAAGCCTTCCACGCATCCGCAGGCGTCTTCGGGTAGCGCAGGTTCGCGAAGCGCACCCATGCATCGCGGTAGAGCAGCCAGCTGCGCTGCGTGGTGCGTACGCCATCGGCATTGACCGAGCCGTAGTCGCCGATGTCGTCTGCCTGCGATCCGGCTTGCAGCTTCGCCAGCGTCTGTTTGTAGGTCCTGTTCAGCGCCTTGTCCGAGGCGGTGAGTTCGGCCGCCTTCTGCGACGGACGAAGGCCCTTCTCGAAGCGCTCCATATCGTCGAGCAGCGCGATGTCGAGCGTCTCGCGGGCCTCGACCGCAAACATGCCGCGCGCGCTGCCGCTCATGTCGGTTTCTTCGGAAGCGACATGCTCGAAGTATTCATCCGCAGCCTTGCGCAACGTGACCCAGACGCTTTGCTGCGCCGGGGTCCAGTCCGCCTGCAGCGCGGCCCAGCGTTTTGCGCGCGGCGCGCGCGCGAAGTCGGCTTCCCGGCCGGCGCAGAAGCCCATCATCATGCCGCTGGTGATGTCGTCGCAGAGGTCGAACGTCGCGTCGCCCGCGTCGTTCGCGAGTTCGTCGAGATGGTGCAGCCGGCCCCCGATTTCCGCCGGCGCGCCGCCGTATTCGCAGGCGAAGCGCTTGGCCAGCGGCAGGTTGCGTTTCACGCCGCGGCCGTTGGCGTAGATCATCGCCAAGACGCCGCTGCCGCCGAACACCGTGCCCATCTCCTCGCCGCTCGCGCGCTGCTGATAGGCGCAATGGCGCGCCGCCGGAAAATCCGCGTCTTTGCCCTTGCCATCAATGCCGTAGTAGAGCGTCGTGGTGTCGCAATCCGCCGTCGCCTTGCCGATGTCCTGGTTGGGTATCGGCGTATCGGCCCATCGATGACATTCGTTGTCGTAGGACTGCTCGTCGGCAGCCTGGGCGCTGACAGGCAGCAGCGCGATCAGCAACAGGGAGTAGGCGAGGTGCATCGATGGCTCCTTGGGGGGTGTTTTGGGAAGGTCTGAAAAACGCCGTCCTGGATTGTTTCAGACGTCGCGAACCTAGACAGGCCCGGGTTCGCTCCCGCTGGATCAAGTACTTGCGTGCTTGATATGCGAGCGCGCCCTCCATGGCGTGCGGAACCGCCGAGTCAGTCAGAGGTTGCTCGGGCATGGTTGCCGCATCGGTCATAATAACCCGATGTCCAGATTGTCCTTCAAGCTGCTCGGCACCGACGGCGTTGCCCGCCGTGGCCGCCTGACTTTCCCGCGCGGTACTGTCGAAACCCCGGCGTTCATGCCGGTGGGCACCTATGGCTCGGTCAAGGGTGTGATGCCCGATCAGGTCCGCGCGCTCGGCGCCGAGATCATTCTCGGCAACACCTTCCATCTCTATCTGCGCCCGGGCCTGGACGTGATCGCCGATCATGGCGGTCTGCACGGCTTCACGCGCTGGGACGGGCCCATCCTGACCGATTCCGGTGGTTTCCAGGTGTTCTCGCTGGCGCACAAACGCAAGATCACCGAGGCCGGCGTGACCTTCGCCGCACCCACCGATGGCAGCAAGGTCTTCCTCGGTCCCGAGGAGAGCATGCACATCCAGAAGGTGCTGGATTCCGACATCGTGATGATCTTCGACGAGTGCACGCCCTATCCAGCGACCGAGGAAGTCGCGCGCAAATCGATGGAGCTGTCGCTGCGCTGGGCCGAGCGCTCGCGCAAGGCCCATGAAGGCAACGATGCGGCGCTGTTCGGAATCGTCCAGGGTGGGGTGCATCACGACTTGCGCACCTGTTCGGCCGACGGGCTCAAGCAGATCGGCTTCGGCGGCTATGCCATTGGTGGTCTGGCGGTAGGTGAGCCCGAGCACGAGCGCAACGCGATGCTCGAACACACCTGCCCGCAGCTGCCGGCAGACCGGCCGCGCTATCTGATGGGCGTGGGCCGGCCGGAGGATCTGGTCGAGTCGGTGGCGCGCGGGATCGACATGTTCGACTGCGTGATGCCCACCCGCAATGCGCGCAACGGGCACTATTTCACGAGTTTCGGCACCGTCCGCATCCGCAACAGCAAGTACGAGCGCGATCTTCGCCCGATCGAGGAGGGCTGCGGCTGCTACGCCTGCAGCAATGGCTATAGCCGGTCCTACCTGCGCCACCTGGACCGCTGCAACGAAATGCTGGCGCCGATGCTCGGGACGCTGCACAACCTCTGGTATTACCAGCGATTGATGGCTGATATCCGCGCCGCGATCGGGGCTGGCCGCTACGCCGATTTCCGGGTTGCATTTTACGCGGCACGCGCCACAGCGCCGGCCGACCCGGGCTGAACTTTCCGACGCCGGTCTGGTCCTCAAGGGGGTCGGGCAGGGTGGAGGGGCGGTTTGAAAGCCAGCCGGCCGGCCCGCATGGCATAATCCCCAGCTATTTTGCGCTACGGACCCTCGATGAACCTGTTCGACCTACTGATCTCTCCCGCCTTTGCCCAGGCCGCAGCACCAGCGTCGGCCCCCAGCGCATGGTCTTTGCCGATCATGCTGGGCGGGTTTTTCATCCTCATGTACTTGATGGTGTTCCGTCCCCAGAGCAAGCGCGCGAAGGAACATCGCGTCATGCTCGAGAAGTTGTCGAAGGGCGATGAAGTGATCACCAGTGGCGGTATCGCCGGTGTAGTCCGCGACATCGGCGACAGCTTCATCACGCTCGAAGTGTCCG
>JANLSB010000541.1:0-8943 GCA_031362125.1 Lysobacterales bacterium
GCGCTGGATAGGGTATTGGCGACGCGTTGCGCGGGCGAAACCCGTTTGTGTGAACAATTGACGGTGGGAGACCCCCGGCTTTCGCCGATCGTTTTTGACAAGATAGACGCGGGTCAAGGTCAGTGCGTGGCCGGGGGCCGCGCTCGCCTGCATTGCGCTCGCCTGTGTCGCGAACGGCTTGGCATCGACGGCGGGCAGCACGTTAGCTTGTCGTACCGACGCTTGGTCGGCACTCTTGGCGAGCGGGTCTGACGTCTCCGAGCCCCTGTCGGTTTTACAACCGAACAACCCCATGCATAGCCCTATGCACAGGGCAATGCAGAGTAGACGGATTGGGTACATGTGACGAAAGGCAGACATCTGCAATCCTTCAAAGTCGATGGTGTACCGGCAGGATTACATAGTTTCCTCATCCGCACGCGTCTGGGCGTGCCATCACCGCCCCAGCGGCATCCCCCGAAACGCCTTCACCGTCCGCAGCACGAAACTCGAATTCACATCCGCGACGCCGGTCTGATTCAACAACCGGTCGAGCAGGAAACGCGAGAAGTGTTCGAGATCACGCACCACCACCTGCAGCAGATAATCCATATCGCCGGTGAGCGCGTGGCAGGCAACGACTTCGTCCCAGTCGTTGACGTAGCCAGCGAACGCGGCCACTGCCTCGGCGTCGTGGCGCGCCAGCTGCACGCGGACGAAGGCCTGCAGACCCAGGCCGAGCCGCTCGGGGTCGACTTCGGCGCGGTAGCCGGCGATCACTCCCTCGCGCTCCAGCCGTTGGACCCGGCGCAGGCAGGCCGAGGGCGACAGATGCACGCGCTCGGCCAACTCGGCATTGGTCTGCCGACCGGCCCGCTGCAGTTCGGCCAGCAGCAGCAGATCGATGCGGTCCAGGTCGACGGTGGCCATGGGTTGCTCCAATTTCGGCAAATACGCAATATTGTTGCGGATTTGATCGCCAAGCATGCAACAAAGCAAGCCTGTTGCGCCAAAAGCCGCCTACAGTGTGCGAACCTGTCGCCTGCAAAGGATGTGCCATGAATGCTGCCCCCGAACGCGTCGAACACCAGATGACCGACAAGGGCTATGTCCCGGTCTACACCACAGCGGTGGTCGAGCAGCCCTGGAGCAGCTACACCCGCAGCGAACACGAGGTCTGGGCGACGCTGTTCGAGCGTCAGCAGCGGCTGCTGGTCGGCCGTGCCAGCGCCGATTTCCTGCGGGCCCAGCGCGAGATGGGCATGTCCGCGCACGAGATCCCGAAATTCGATGACCTCAACCGCATGCTGCGCGCCGCCACCGGCTGGGAGATCATCGGTGTCCAGGGTCTGCTGCCTGAGCTGGATTTCTTCGAACATCTGGCCAACCGCCGCTTCCCGGTGACCTGGTGGATCCGCAAGCCCGAGCAGCTGGACTATCTGGCCGAGCCCGACCTGTTCCACGACCTGTTCGGCCACGTGCCGCTGCTGATGAACCCGGTGTTCGCCGATTACATGGCTGCCTACGGTCGCGGCGGCGTCAAAGCGCACGCGATCGCCCCCGAGGCGCTGGTCAACCTGACCCGGCTGTACTGGTACACGGTCGAGTTCGGACTGATCCGCGAAGCCGACGGCCTGCGCATCTACGGTGCCGGGATCCTCAGCTCGAAGGGCGAAAGCCTGCACTGCCTCGAAAGCGCCGCGCCGAACCGCATCGGCTTCGATCTGGAGCGGGTCATGCGCACCCGCTACCGCATCGACAGCTATCAGAAGACGTATTTCGTCATCGACAGCTACGAACAGCTGATGGAGGCCACCCGTCCGGACTTCACCCCGATCTATGCCCGCGTCGCGGCCCAGGATGCGATTCCGGCCGGCGAGGTGCTGGACAACGACCACGTGTTCAATCGCGGCAGCGGTGAGGGTTGGTTGGGCGACGGCGACATCTGAGCGGCGCGTCCGGGATTCGGCCAGACGTCGTTCTCCATCCATCCGTACGCAACCGATCGATGCCTGTACCTGCGGGCCTGCTCCGGCAGGCCTTTCTTGTGCCCGAGTGTATTCCAGCGCACCGACAACCCGTCGTTGCCCCTGCGATCCTGATGTCCCTGCGTGCGCTATCGATGATCGCGCCGCTGACTTGATCCGGATCAAAGCGGTGTTCGTCTCCGGTTCATAGCATTCGCGGCAATCCGGAGGCAACGCATGCAAACCGCAACCGATACCTACAACGACAAAGTAGTTCTGCAATTCTCGGTGATGACCGTGGTCTGGGGCATCGTCGGGATGCTGGTCGGCGTGCTGATCGCCGCCCAGCTGTACTGGCCCGCACTCAATTTCGATCTGCCCTGGCTGTCCTACGGCCGGCTGCGGCCGCTGCACACCAATGCGGTGATCTTCGCCTTCGGCGGCTGCGCGCTGTTCGGGACCAGCCTGTACGTGGTGCAGCGCACGTGTCACGTGCGGCTGCTGTCGGACAAGCTGGCCGCGTTCGTGTTCTGGGGCTGGCAGCTGGTGATCCTGCTGGCCGCGATCACCCTGCCGCTTGGCCTCACTCAGGGCAAGGAATATGCCGAGCTGATCTGGCCGATCGATATCCTGATCGCGGTGGTCTGGGTGGCATACGCGGTGCTGTTCTTCGGCACCATCGCCAAGCGCCGGGTCAAACACATCTATGTCGCGAACTGGTTCTACGGCGCTTTCATCATCGCGGTGGCGCTGCTGCACATCGTCAACAGTCTGCAGATTCCGGTGTCGATGACCAGCTCGTTCCCGATCTACAGTGGCGCGGTCGACGCGATGGTGCAGTGGTGGTACGGCCACAACGCGGTGGGCTTTTTCCTGACCGCCGGCTTCCTCGGGATGATGTACTACTTCGTGCCCAAGCAGTGCGGCCGCCCGATCTATTCGTACCGGCTGTCGATCGTGCACTTCTGGGCGCTGATCGCCATCTACATGTGGGCCGGCCCGCACCATCTGCAGTACACCGCACTGCCTGACTGGGCGCAGAGCCTGGGCATGGTGTTCTCGCTGATCCTGCTGGCGCCCAGTTGGGGCGGCGCGATCAACGGCGTGATGACGCTCTCGGGCGTGTGGCACAAGCTGCGTACCGACCCGATCCTCAAGTTCCTGATCGTCTCGCTCTCGTTCTACATGATGAGCACCTTCGAGGGGCCGATGATGTCGATCAAGACGGTCAACTCGCTGTCGCACTACACCGACTGGACCATCGGCCACGTGCACTCCGGCGCACTGGGCTGGGTGGCGATGATCTCGATCGGCGCGATCTACGCATTGCTTCCGCGCCTGCTCGGTTTGAAAGAGATGTGGTCGGTGAAGTTGATCGACGCGCATTTCTGGACCCACACGATCGGGGTGGTGTTCTACATCGCATCGATGTGGATCGCCGGGGTGATGCAGGGCCTGATGTGGCGCGCGACCAACGCCGACGGCACCCTGACCTACAGCTTCGTGGAAGCGTTGAACGCGACCTATCCCTATTACCTGGGGCGTTTGATCGGCGGCCTGCTGGTGTTCAGCGGCATGTTGATCATGGCAGTGAACGTGATCCGGACCTGGCAGACGTCGAAGGGCGCGGTGGAGCACGCGGTGCTGACGCCGGACATCGCGGAGGCGCGCGCCTGATGTCCACGCAACAGACGCATGCGCACGCGTCGTCCATTCATTGTCGTCCGAGGCCGAGATGAGCCATTCCCACGAGAAAATCGAAAAGAACATCAGCCTGATGGCGATCCTGATCGCGGTCGCGATCTCGTTCGGCGGCCTGGCCGAAATCGTGCCGCTGATGTATCAGGCCGAAGCCATCAAGCCACTGCCCGGCGTCAAACCCTACCCGGCGCTGGAGCTGGCAGGCCGCGAGGTCTATATCCGCGAAGGCTGCTACAACTGCCATTCGCAGATGATCCGCACGCTGCGCTTCGAGACCGAACGCTACGGCCACTATTCGCTGGCCGGTGAATCGGTCTACGACCGCCCGTTCCAGTGGGGTAGCAAGCGCACCGGCCCGGACCTTGCGCGCGTCGGTGGCCGCTACTCCGACGACTGGCATCGCGTGCATCTGAACAATCCGCGCGATCTGGTGCCCGAATCGAACATGCCGGGCTTTCCCTGGCTGGCCGAGAACGGCGTCGACGGCGCGCTGCTGAAAAAGAAGATGTCGGCGCTGCAGACGCTGGGCGATCCATATACGAAGGCCGACATCGACGGCGCCAACGCCGCGGTGGAAGGCAAGACCGAACTCGATGCCCTGGTCGCCTATCTGCAGGGCCTCGGCAAACACGCGCCGCGGGGAGGCTGAGTCATGTTGTCTGGAATCATCACTGCGGTGCTGCTGCTGCTGTTCGTGGTCGGCGGCATCTGGGCTTACAGCCCGAGGCGCAAACCGGATTTCGATGCTGCCGCGATGCTGCCGCTGGGCGACGACAGCCGCCCCGGAAACCCTGAAGAGGAGACGGATCGATGAGCGCGCAACCCATCGGCACGCAGTCGATAGGCATGCAGTCAATAGGCACGCAGTCGATAGGCACGGGCACCATGACCGCAGGCTGGTCGTGGTATGTGATCGCGCTGGTCGTGCTCAATATTCTCGGCTGCCTGTGGCTGATCTGGTGGACCGCGCGCCGTCGCCCCGGCGATCCCGGCGCGACCGACACCAGCCATATCTGGGACGGCGATCTGACCGAATACAACAAGCCGATGCCGCGCTGGTGGATCAACCTGTTCTATCTCACCATCGTCTTCACCATCGGCTATCTCGTGTGGTATCCGGGCTTCGGTGCGTTCGCCGGCAGCAGCGGCTGGACCTCGGCGAAAGAGCACGATGCCGACAAGGCCGCAGAGGACAAAAAACTCGCAGCCACCTTCGCGCCGTATGCGGGCAAGGCGATCGATGCGATCGCGCGCGATCCGAAGGCGCTGAAACTGGGCAAGGCGATCTTCTCCAACACCTGCGCCACGTGTCACGGGTCATCGGCGCAGGGGGCGGTGGGCTATCCGAATCTCACCGACAGCATCTGGCACTGGGGCGGCGAACCTGATCAGATTCTCGAAACCGTGCTCAACGGCCGTCAGGCCGTGATGCCGGCGTGGGAAAGCGCGCTGGGCGGCCCGCAGGGCGTCACTGAGGTCGCGGTGTATCTGCAGTCGATGCGCGGCGAAAAGGTCGACACCAGTCTGGCCAATGCCGGCAAGAACAAGTACGACATGATCTGCGTCAGCTGCCACGGGCCGGAGGGCAAGGGCATGCAGGCGCTGGGCGCACCGGATCTCACCGACGATTACTGGCTGTACGGCGACGACACGCGCACGGTCGAGACCAGCATCGGCAAGGGCCGCAACGGCATGATGCCGGCGCATACGCCGATCATCGGCGAAACCCGCGTGCGTTTGGCTGCAGCCTATGTCTGGTCGCTGTCGCACGGCCAGACTGCGAAAGCCGAAGGCGCGAAGGCCACGCAGTGATCCTCGAAACCGTGCCGCAGCCGTTCGACCATCCGCCGCGTTCCATGGCGCAGCGGCTCGGTGCGATCCTGTGGCCGAGCTTCTTCGCCGCCGGCGTGGCGACGATGGTGTGTTTCGCGCTGGTCGATCCGTTGACCCTGCGCGACATCACCTTCCCTGGTCTGGAGATCAGCCGCGAGACCGGCTATGCGATCGGATTCTTCGCGTTCTGGGCGGCGACGGCGGCATCGAGCCTGTTCACCTGGATCCTGCTGCGACCGGCAAGCCGCTTCAATCGCGCGCTGAAGCGCGACTGATTCGCGTCCGTCATGGCCAAGAACATTCCCCTGCAGCTCGCCGACGACGGTCAATCGATGTACGTCAGCGAGCAGAAGATCCATCCGCGCGATGTCGATGGCCGCTTCCAGCGGTTGCGCATCATCGCGGTGTGGGTGCTGCTGGGCATGTACTACCTGTTTCCGTGGCTGAACTGGGACGGACGGCAGTCGGTGCTGTTCGATCTGCCGGGACGCAAGTTCTATGTGTTCTGGCTGAATTTCTGGCCGCAGGATTTCATCTTCCTGGCGATGCTGCTGATCATCGCCGGCATGACGCTGTTCTTCTTCACCGCGCTCGCGGGCCGACTGTGGTGCGGCTACGCCTGCCCGCAGACGGTGTGGACCGAGGTGTTCATCTGGATCGAGCGCTGGGCCGAAGGCGACCGCAACAAGCGGATCAAACTCGATAGCGCGCCATGGAGCGTGGACAAACTCCGCCGTCGTGGCGGCAAACACGTGCTGTGGCTGATCTTCGCGCTGTGGACCGGCTTCACTTTCGTGGGCTTCTTCACCCCGATCCGCGAGCTGTCCGACCGCTTCGTTCCGTTCGCATGGAGCGGGTGGGAGACCTTCTGGGTGCTGTTCTACTCGCTCGCCACCTGGGGCAACGCCGGCTTCCTGCGCGAACAGGTCTGCAAGTACATGTGCCCCTATGCACGCTTCCAGAGTGCGATGTTCGATCGCAATACGCTGATCATCGCCTACGACCCGATGCGCGGCGAACCGCGCGGTTCACGCAAGAAAGGTGCAGTCGCCAGCGTGCTCGCGCGTGCGCGCGGCCTGCTCGACAAGTCCACAGCCTACGACTACGTGTTCCGCGCCGCGCATCATCACACCGCCGCCGACAACATGTTTGCCGCAAGCCGCGTCGCCGCGCGCGGCAACACGGCCATCGCCGACCAGCGCATCGATGCGGAGCCGCTGCCGAAATTCGCGACCGAAGAACTCGGCGACTGCATCGACTGCACCATCTGCGTGCAGGTCTGTCCGACCGGCATCGATATCCGCAACGGTCTGCAGTACGAATGCATCGCCTGCGGCGCCTGCATCGACGCCTGCAACGAGGTGATGGACAAGCTGAGCTACCCGCGCGGTTTGATCCGCTACGCCACCCAGAACGCGATCGACGGCAAACCTTCGAAGGTGCTGCGTCCGCGCATCGTCGTCTACGGCATCCTGCTGCTGGCGCTGTTGGTCGGCTGGGCCTGGGGCGTGACCCATCGCAGCGAACTCATCGTCGAAGTGCTGCGCGACCGCAACGCGCTGTACAGCGAGGTGCACGAGCGCGTCGAGAAACATGATGGCGAAGAGAACGACGATGGCGAAGACGGGCAGGCAGACTTCGTCGACAACCACTACACCCTGAAGATCATCAACAAGACCGTCGCCCCGAAGACGTACCGTATCCGCATCGAAGGCCCGCGCGGGCTGGTGCTGCGCGGCGATTCCGAAGTCACCGCGCAGGCCGAGGAAGTCTTGTCGCTGCCGGTCACGCTGCGCGCGCCGGAAGACGATCTGAAAGGCCGGCATGCCGTCCGGTTCGTGGTCGAAACCGCAGACGGCCAGGTGCGTGAAGCCGTTCCCACCAGCTTCTTCGGACCCAGCCCATGACGACCGAGCCCACGACTGCCGCACCCGCGCCTTCGCATTGGCGCAACCCGATGCTGTGGCTGATCGTCGGCCTGCCGGCGGCGGTCGTCGTCGCGGGGCTGGCCACGCTGGCGATCGCAGTCGAATCCGGCGGCAGCGATGCGATTCCCGACGAAGTCCGCCGCACCGCGCAGATCCAGACCACCGAATTGGGCCCCGATGAACGCGCCGCCGCGCTGAAACTTTCGGCGGTACTCAGCGTGCGCACCACCGACGGCGCGCAGGCGCTGGAGCTGTTGCCGGCCAGCGGCGCATTGCTGGACAAGGTTTCCGCTGAAGGCCGCGCACTGCGCGCGAAGCCATTGCGGCTGTTGCTGCAGCATCCGACCCGCGCCGCCGAAGACCGCGAACTGCGTCTGCTGCCGACCGCGAATGGCTGGGGCGTGGCATACGCGTTGGACGGCAGCCACGACTGGCGCGTGCAGGTGTTGCCCGAAGGCGGCGCGTGGCGGCTGCATGCGCGGCTGCCGGCCGGCCAGCGCGGCGTGCTGCTGGCACCATCGGTCGGCGAGATCCCGTCGGGCCACGCCGCCGCATCGCGATAAACGCATGGACGGCCCGGCGCGAACGACGTGCTATCACTGCGGCGAACCGCTGCCGTCGCAGCCAGTGATCGATACCATCGCCGCGGGGGCCCCTGCTTGTGTCCGCCCCGGCGGGCCCCCCCGCGCCGCGCTGGATCGGCGAGGCCTCGCTGGACGACTACTACCGCCTGCGTCAGGGCGACGCCGCACGCGTCGGCACCGAGACAATCGACTACGCCAGCTGGGATCGTGAGGATCTGCTCGCCGAACACAGCGTCGTGGCCGAAGGCGGACGTGAGATCACCCTGCTCACCGACGGCATGCGCTGCGCTGCCTGCGCCTGGCTGATCGACCGTGCGCTGACCCGCGAGCCGGGCGTGAGCGAAGTCGCCGCCAACGCCGTCACCGGCCGCATCCGCATCGTCTGGGACAACGCGCGCACGCCGCTGTCGTCGCTGCTGTCGCGGCTGGCGTCGCTGGGCTATCGGCCGTCGCTGGCCACCGGCGAAGTGCGCGAACGCGAACGTCGGCGCGAACGCAACCGCTGGCTGCTGCGTCTGGGCGTGGCCGGGCTGGGCAGCATGCAGGCGATGATGTTCGCGGAGGCCTTGTATCTCGATACCAGCGGTGAGATGCCGATTCCGACCCGCGATTTCTTCCGCTGGATCACCTTTCTGGTGTCCACGCCGGTGGTGTTCTACGCAGGCTGGCCCTTCATCGAAGGCATGGTCCGCGAGCTGCGCGGACGTCGCCTCGGCATGGACACGCTGATCGCCGGTTCGACCCTGCTCGCGTATTTCGCCAGTCTGTTCGAAACCCTGCGCGGCGGCGCGCATGTCTGGTACGACGCGGCGGTGATGTTCGTGTTCCTGCTGCTGACCGCACGGATGCTGGAACAGCGCGCGCGCGGTATCGCCAGCGCGCAGGTGGATGCATTGGCGCGTGCGCGACCCGCATTGGCCACGCGCGAGCGTCCGGACGGCAGCGCGGAGC
>JANLSB010000557.1:0-2201 GCA_031362125.1 Lysobacterales bacterium
TCGACCTGCTGATCAACAACGCCGGCGTGCTGCACTCGGGCGAACGCTTCGGCGAACTGTCGCAGACCACGCTGGAAGACACGCTGCGCATCAACGTCGCCGGGCCGCTGCTGTTCACCCAGGCGCTGGCGCCGTCGTTGAGCAATGGCGGCACCGTCGTCAACATGTCATCGGATCTGGGCTCGATTGCCGCTGTGCGCGGTTTCGGCCATCCCAGTTACTGCATCAGCAAGGCCGCACTGAACATGGTCACCGCGCAGCTGGCGCATGCCCTGCGCGACCGCGCCATCAAGGTCGTATCGCTGCATCCGGGCTGGGTACAGACCGATATGGGCGGCGACGGCGCGCAGCTCCCGGTCGACGTCTCGGTCGGCGGGCTGCTGGGTGTGATCGATGCACTGGGTCGCGACGACACTGGCCGCTTTCTCGACTGGCGCGGCGAGGCGAGGGCGTGGTGAGCCGTGCCGCACTCGATCACAGCGAGACGGTCGCACGGTCGCAGCCACGACACCGTATCGACCCGCTGCAAACGCGAGACCGGGATGATCTACAGCAGCGACAAACCCTCCGAGCCGCCCGATCTCAGCGGCAAGTCCAAAAAAAGAACCTGGCCGACCGCCGGACAATGCCGGCGCTAAGTGGCGCCTCTTGGGCGCGCATCCATCCGCCGGCGATGCACGTAATGCTCGGCATGATGCCGAAAATCCTCGCGCTACTGATCTGCTGCCTCGTCGCCCTGCCCAGCCACGCCACGCTGGTCGCAGTAGAAGGCGACGCCCGCCATCCGAAGACCGACCGCCTGCTCTATCGCGAAGCGCATCTGCTCCGCCGCGAGGGCGAGCGCCCGGTCGAACGCATGGTGCTGTATCGCTGCCCGAATGGCATTGCCTTCGCGCGCAAGACCGTCGATTACCGCAGCTCAGCACTGGCGCCGGACTTCGAGCTGGTGGACGCGCGCGGCTATCGCGAAGGGCTGCGGCGCGAACAGGGCAAGCCCGTGGTCTGGAGCAGCGACAGCGCTGCGCGTGCGTTGGGCAGCACCAAGGGACCCCTGGTGGCGGACGCCGGTTTCGACGAATTCCTGCGTCAGCGCTGGCCGCAGCTCATCGCCGGGAAGCCGCAGACGCTCGCATTCGCGGTGCCCGCGTTCGGACGCAGCCTGCCGTTCAAGGTGCGCAGCCTCGGGACCCAAAACGGCGATACCATCCATCGCTTCGAGCTGCGCCTGGACGGACTGCTCGGCTTGGTCGCCTCAGAGATCCGTTTGGAATACGACAACAGCGACCGGCGTCTTCGCCATTTCGCCGGACTCACCAATATCCGCGATGCGCGCGGCGATCAGATCGAAGCCCGGATCGCGTTCCCGAAGGCTCCGCTGCCGGTCGACGCGCAGCGCTGGCAGACCGCCGCCGATGAGCCGCTGGCCGCATGCGCGCTGGGTCGTTGAGCGCGCGACGCATCACAATGGCGCATGTTCGACGTCATCCTCTACCAGCCCGAAATTCCGCCGAACACCGGCAACGTCATCCGCCTCTGCGCGAATACCGGCGCGAGACTGCATCTGATCCGTCCACTCGGGTTCACGCTGGAAGACGCGCAGCTGCGGCGCGCCGGCCTGGACTATCACGAGTACGCGCAGCTGCGGGTGCACGACACGCTCGACGCTGCGCTGGCCGCGATGTCGCCTTCGCGACTGTTCGCGCTGAGCACGCGCAACGCCACGCGCTACGATCAGGTCGCGTTCGCGCCCGGCGATGCATTCCTGTTCGGGCCGGAAACCCGCGGCCTGCCCGACGATGTCCTTGTATCGATTCCCGACGGACAGCGTCTACGGCTGCCGATGCGGCCGGGCAACCGCAGTCTGAATCTGTCGAATGCGGTGGCGGTGGTGGTGTTTGAAGCGTGGCGGCAGCAGGACTTCAGCTGAGTCTGTCTGCCGCAGTCGGCAATATTATTCGCGACATCGCCCCGTCGTAGGATGTCGACATCCATCCATGCGCAGGAGGAATACGCCGATGCCAAAAATTCCCGAGCGGAACGCCAGCGACTTCGATCCTGAAGTTCTGCGCCTGTTCGACCAGTACGTGCACGGCGCGATCGACCGGCGCGGATTCCTCATCGGTGCCGCGCGCTTCGCGGTCGGCGCCTCGGGGGCCGCCGGGTTGCTGGCCGCGCTCAGTCCGCAATTCGCCGCCGCGCAG
>JANLSB010000580.1:0-1948 GCA_031362125.1 Lysobacterales bacterium
GATGACTTGCGCGCCGCGCGCGTTTTCGATTATCGACTGCGTGAACAGCACGCCCAGACCGCCCAGGCCACCGGTGATGAGATAGACGCCATGCTCCTTGAACGGCGTAGCGGACTCGCCTGTTTCCGTCTGGCGCTGCCAGTGCAGTGCCATGGGCTGCGAATGCTGCTCGAAACGGATCACCGTTTCCGATACGTGCGCCTGAGCGAGCTCAAGTTGCTGCGCCAATGCCGATGCAGTGATGTCGCTGTGGCTGACGATCAGCTGACCGCGGAACTGGGGATTTTCCATCATTGCCGACTTCAACAACGCCGACAGTCCGGTCAATACGGCTTGCTCGGGGTCATGGCCGATCACGACTTGCATCAGCACCGCCCCAGCCGGCTTGCTCGCCAACACCGCTTTGATCTGTTCGAAGCAGTTCAAAGCGTAGTCGCCATAGCGCTGGGCAAGATTGCGATCGCTCGACTCGTCCATCGCCGTGTAACGACAGCGCGGTATCAGACGCTGCATGTCATCGCGACCTGCGCCCGGCAACTCGCAGGCGATCACATATCGCTGCGCCCAGTCTGCAAGGGTGCCAGTACCGGCAATGACCCGCCATTCCGGCACTGCGATCAGCACCTCCATCGACTCGCCATTGGCTGATATTGGCGCTGATTCGATCGGTGCTGACTCTATCGGTGCTGATTCGACGGTTCGCGTCGAGAGCCCGCGCAACTGCACGACGACCACGCCATGTTCATCGCAGACATCGATATCGAGCTTGGCGACCTTATCATCGGCAGCACTTTCTGCGGCATAGCGCACCCAGGCGAACATCCGCTGCAGGTGCTTTCCAAACACGCGTACCGTATCCACCGCAAATGGCATGCGGGTCTTGCCCGAGCCTGTGGTCAAACCGATCGATGCCTGCAAGGCGCCGTCCAGCAGACTCGGATGCAGCACGTATGCATCCGCATCCGCGCGTACGCATGAAGGCAGTTCCAGTTCTGCAAGCACCTGGCCTTCGCCGCGGTAGACAGCGCCCACAGCCTTGTGCGCAGGGCCATACTGCAGACCCATTGCGGTGAAGGCCGCGTAGACCTCCTGCGATGCCAGCGTCTCACGATTCATCAGCGCCTTCAGCGACGCCATGTCGATCTTCTCAGGCGCCATGTCCTGGACGTAATTCGCGCGTCCCTGGCAATGATCGCTCTGCTGCAGACCATCATCGCTGCTAATCCGGTAGTCGATCTCTCCGTCCGCCGTCTCCGACAATTCGATACCGACCGATGCCACGCCGCGCACAACCAGTGGCTGCACCCACACGCAGTTGCGCAGCTCAAGTACTGGACTGCGCGACTGCGGCGGCACTGCCAGCTCCACTGCCGCACGCGCCATTTCGAGGTACGCCACGGCGGGCAATACGCGTTCGTACGAGCCATCGAGGCTGACGCGATGATCGGCAAGCCAGGGTTCTTTGCCTGTCAACGTCGACTGGAAGGCCTGGCGGCTCAGATCCGATACGTTGGCATGCAGCAGCGGGTGCAATCGCGCGGTCGCGCCCACACCTGCGCTTTCGCCCGCAGTGACATCGATCCAGTACCGCTCCTTCGCGAATGGATACGTCGGCAGGCTCATCCGCCGCGGCGGCGTCGCGTACAGACGCGACCAGCGCACCTCAAGGCCCTTCACCCACAGCTCCAGCACCTTCTCCAGCTTCCGGCCCGTCAGCCAGCGATCGATCATCTGCTGCATGTCCGCATCGCTGCTGAACAGCGACAGTGTCTCCTTGTGCCGCTTCACCTGGCCCTGATACAGATCCTCGACCTCGGTCGCATCCTCCAGATACGCCGTCAGCTTCTCCATCAGCGCATCGATGTTCTCGACCAGCACGCCCAACCGCTCGTCCATCGCCTCACGCCCTACCTGCAGCGTGTACGCCATCGCCACCAGATCCAGCGGA
>JANLSB010000622.1:0-2901 GCA_031362125.1 Lysobacterales bacterium
CACACCCTGCAGGCGTACGAGCAGGATGGCCGCGCGGTAGAACAGTCCCTCGCGCCAGTAGATCGCAGCGATCGGACGCGGCACCGGCAGACGCCGGCGCAGCAGTTCACGCAGCAGGCGGAATTCGTCGAAGCTGCGAATCTCGCCGACGCCGCGCCAAAGGTGACGTTCGCGGCTGAACCGTGCAGCGAATCCCCCACGCAGGTAGTGCCGCAGCACAGCCGGGCCGAAACCGCCTTCCGCAGACGTACCTTCTACGAACCAGGCGCCGCCGCGACCGCCGCTGCCGACGGGGTCGGCGCGTTCGCCCCACCAGGCCGGATCGAACCACACAGGGTCGGCAGACTGCGGGCGCGCTTGCCGCAGGCAGGTCGCGTCGAACAGAATCGCGCCACTCCCCGCTCCGCGCGCGTCGCGGAACGGTACCAGGCTTTCGGTGGCATCGAAGGCGACCATTGATCGAGTCTATCAATTGCACGTGAAGAAAATACTTTGAACGGGCCCCAATCGATCTGCCTCCTGCGCCTGTCCGCACTGGGCGATGCAACCCATGTCCTGCCGCTGGTTCGCACATTGCGTCAGGCGTGGCCCGCAGTCGCGCTGACCTGGGTCATCGGCAAGGGCGAGCAGAAGCTGCTCGAAGGTCTGCCCGGAGTCGAATTTCTCGTCTACGACAAGAAGACCGGCTTGGCCGGCATGCGTGCGCTGCGCCGCGAGCTGCGCGGCCGGCGCTTCGATGTCCTGCTGCAGATGCAGGTGGCGGCGCGGGCAAACCTGCTGTCGGCATTCCTGCCGGCGAAGCGGAGGATCGGCTACGACAAATCGCGCTCGAAAGACCTGCACGGCCTGTTCATCAACGAACGCATCCCTGACCGCCCCGGCATCCACGTGCTCGACGCGATCGGCAGCTTCTGCGAGCCGCTCGGGTTGAAACAGACGGAAGTGATCTGGGACATGCCGGTCCCCGATGCAGCGCGCGAGTGGGCACGTGCGCAGTGGCCCGATGACGGCGTACCGACTCTGGCAATCTCGCCCTGCTCGAGCCATGCCCTGCGCAACTGGCGTCCGGAACGTTATGCCGCAGTCGCCGACCACGCTGCGGGGCGCGGCTGGCGGGTGGTGGTGCTCGGTGGCCGCAGCCAGCTCGAACGCGATACCAGCGAGGCGATGATTGCGACGATGCAGGCACCCGCGCTGGATCTGGTCGGCAAGGACACCCTCAAACAACTGCCGGCGCTGCTGGAACGCGCCGACCTGCTGATGACACCCGACTCCGGGCCGATGCATATCGCCAATGCGATGGGCACCAAAGTGCTCGGCCTGCATGCCGCCAGCAACCCTCGCCGCAGCGGGCCGTATTCCGACCTCCGGTTTTGCGTCGACCGATACGACGATGCTGCGCGCAGATATCTGGGCAAGCCCGCGAGCGAGCTGCGCTGGGGCACCAAGATCGAACACGCGAGGGTCATGGATCTGGTGACAGTGGAGGATGGGGTGGCAGCGTTCGAGCGGTGCTGCTCCAGCCGCTGAGCATCTGCCGCTGAGCATTTGCCGTTGAACATCGGCCACAAAAAAACCCGCAGACCTTGCAGGTCGCGGGGGATTGTCCTGTGTCGTCGAGGCGGGGCCGATCCGTGACCACCGCACATCGACTTTGTTCTGCCCATCGGATCCTTCCGATGTCGGCTCCTTCCGGGCCGTTCGTGCATCCCGCACCGAACGTACGCGACCCTTTCCTGTGGGCCGCGCGCCCCTCACGGGGCATGCACGCGGCACTTCCATGTGCCTGCGGCAGCTTCCGACGGACCGGAAGCTCTCGGAATACCGGCTGCCCTGATCGCGGCGACCGTGATTCGTTTCGTGCAGGGCCGAAGTTAAGCGCTATCGATGACATTGGGAAGACGTACACGAACAGCTTTCGGCCAATTCTGGTATCTACCTTCAATAATCATCGGAGTTATCGCCATATTCGATACTAGCAGCTACCAAAAGCGAACACGTCAGTGTGAATTTTGCTAGCGAGGAGAGTATTGGTATCATCATTGAATCACGTGCTGAAGCGCGAGATTGATCACACTTCTGACCGTGTTCGTAACCGGTGTGCGAAGGCCGCCAGATCACGGCAGCTGGATCTACTGGCGAATGGCGATGATTGGCCTTGATTGGGCCACCCTGCGCTTTTCGGTATGCGAATGCGCGTACGCGCAGGCCCGAGCCGGAGCGCGTCTTCATGCCAGTGAATGCCCGTCAGATCGCAGCGAATCTCACTTCACCTTGGATCAGCGCGCCCCAAGTGTTGAGCTGCGCACGGCTTTACCACTTGCATGCGGCTCAATCGGGTTGATGGCTTCGATAGTCCTGATACGACTTCTCTTCGACATACGCCGAGCCCAGCGCGAGGTTGATGTCCTTCTTGATGCGCGCGCGCTCGTCGTTCTCGAAATACACACTGCGAGCAAGGCCAATGAATTCCTCATCGAAAGCCTGCGCTTTTTCCTTGATCCGGATGTCGTCTTCAATCACCCACAGTCGTTCGTTCACGGCTTTGAGATCCGCGCGCAGCCGGGAGATGTCATGGCCAGCCGCCGGATGGGCCATCCAATGCTGCTCCAGCGCCGACAGCTCGTTGCGGACGTTGGTCAGCTTGGCCGGGTCGGTCATCCGTTCGGATTTGATCTGGAGGATGGCGATCTTGTCGAGCAGTTCGCCGAACGAAACAGGGGCGAGGATTTCGGACATGGTGGGCGGTCTTGTACGACGAAGAGGGGGGTGGCCAGTGTACCCGCCTTGTCCCCGGACGCCCTGCCCCTTATGATGACGCCCCCGCAGCGGTGGGCCGATGTCCGCCGCTGCGAGCCCCTTCGGAGAGGTGGCAGAGCGGTTGAATGTACCTGACTCGAA
>JANLSB010000632.1:0-2300 GCA_031362125.1 Lysobacterales bacterium
CCGATTGGACCACAAACCGGCATCCGGGTTCGACTCGCACCCACCAGCGGTCAGCCAACGGTGTCCGCAAAGCGTCGGGGGGCGCGAACGCCCCCTGCTGAACGGCCTGACGATCGCCGCCTGGCCGTTGCCGCCCGGATCAGAGCGTCAGAGCGCCTTCGACATCCAGCACCTTGCGGCGCGCCAAAGCGAGATTGGAGCGAGCACGATCCAGCGCGACGTAGAAGAACAGGCCCGGCTTGCTCGCGACTGGGCGGATGATGTGGTAATGCTTGCCCAAGGTAATCAGGATATCTTCGATCTCGTCGTTCAGACCGAGCGCCTTCATCGTCTTCATCTTGGAACGAACGACCTCGGTATTGCCCGCTGCGGCCACTTCCAGGTCGATGCCTGTCCCAACCGAGCCCAACATCATCCCGCTGTTGTAATCGACCAGCGCCATCGCAATCGCGCCATCGATCGTCATCAGTTCATTGAGCGAATCTTTCAAGTTAGACATGGTTCGTATCCTCACAGGTGGGTTGATTGCATCTTGAAATCGATACGGGAGCGGACGATGCGTTCCGGACCGCAATATTCGTGATTGAGCGACCGAAGACGGCCAATCGTGGATCAACAATCGTGGATCAAGCCGATGCCTCGTCGATACGCTTACCGATCTCCTGCGCGCAGCGACGCACCGGCCAGAGCACGCCGCCCAGCGATGCGCCATCGCGGCAGAGCACGGTCAGCAACAGCTTGCGACGCTGATTGGGAATATCGAGCATCAAAACGCGGCCGCTCTCGGCTTCGATCACCACGTTCAGGCTTGCGCCTATCCCGGTTTCGCCGCAGATCGCCTGCCCGAGCGCCACTTGCGAACTGGTCATCGCCGACAAGGTCGCCGGCGACAACGACGGCGGCAGACGGGCGGCGATTTCGAACCCGTCGATACTCGACACCAGCGCGCCGCTGATTTCCGGGTAGGTATCGATCAACGCGTCCAGAAGCTTCTGGCACAGCGCGCGCTCGGTCCGGCCCGGCAATTCTCTGATGGCATTCATTTAGCGGGCATCTCCAACGACGGTATCGGCTTGCGATGCGTCGAGCGCTTCGATCTGGTGAAAAAGGATGTCGAGCAGAAGCAATACGTCTTCGCGGCGGCGGACATCGACCGAGAGAACCGGGATAGTCAGGCCGAACGACTCGATCGCCGCGTGGTAGTCGTCGATCGCGGGGTGATCGTGGCTATCGGTGCGGCCGATGCCGATCACCGCACGCGACTCGCGCGCCATCTCGGTGAAGGCATGCAAATACTCGCGAAGATCCGCGATCGGATCCGGCCGGCTGTTGTCGACCAGAATCACGACCCCGAGGGCGCCGACGCCGAGAATCTTCCACATGAAATCGAACCGGGCCTGCCCAGGCGTGCCGTACAGACGCAATTTGTCGCCACCTTCGAGCGTGACCTCGCCGTAATCGAGCGCAGTCGTCGTCGTCGCCTTGTTGCTGGTCGCCAGATCGGAGTTCTGTACATCCGTGGACACCGGCGCGATCTCGCTGATCGCGGCGATGGCGGTGGTCTTGCCCGCGCCCATGCTGCCGGTGAAGATGAGTTTGTATTCGCGCGGCATGCCGTCAGCCCCCAATTCGCAGTGCGCTGCGCAGGCTGCGGAACAGTCCGGAGACGCCGGGACGCCGCATCGGCACCGATGACACGAGCGCCAGTGGCGCGACTTTTTCGACGATCAACAGCCCACAGAGCCCACAAGCACCAAGAAACGATTGCAGTTCTGCCCGGGGCAGACCGCTGGTTTCGAGCAGGGCGACGATACGCCAACTCGTCTTCGTCAGCAGCGCAGCGAGCCCCAAATGGGCCTTCTGCGCGCCCAGATGGCCGAAATCCGGCCAGCGCGAGAGACGGAGGGCGACATCGTTTCCGAGCCACGGCAGCGCAGGGTCAGGCGTCATCCGCAGCCCGATGCGCCACAGCAGCGGATCCAGCGGTTTGGTGATCGCCACCTTGCGCGGCGCGTCGATGTCCTCTCTATCCACGCGCATCACGTTGCTGACATGAGTAGACAGCGCCAAATCCACCAGCGTGTCGATCGTCATCTCGGGATCCCGCAGCACGTATCGGCGCTCGGGCAACAGAATATCCAGCGAAAATCCTCCGATCTCGATCCGCCATAGCGTCTGCAGCCTGGTCGGATCGCCAGCAGCGATGAGTGAGCGCAGCACGTCGGCCAGCCACTGACCTGATGCATGCGACGAATACGGTGGCGCAGAGACAGGCACGACATCGTGATCTGTGGTGTCCG
>JANLSB010000650.1:0-4870 GCA_031362125.1 Lysobacterales bacterium
AGCGACCCGCCGTGGCGCAGCTTGATCGCGAGATAGTCGTCGCGAGCCATCTTCATGTGCCGGTAGCGCGGATCGGACGCTTCAACGTCGGCCAGGGCCTGCTCGGCTTCGCGCAGGCGGCGCTCGACGGTGGCTTCCTCGCCGCTGCGCAGACGATCCTTGATGGTCACTTCGGCCAGCCACAGTGCGAGATAGTCGACCGACGCCTTGTCGACGCGCTCGGCATCGTCGTAGGAGAGCTGGCTCTGCTCTTCGCCAGCGATGCGATACAGCACGGTCGCGCGCTCGACGACGGTCTGATATTTCTGCCACATCGCCATGCCCGACACCCGTTCCAGTCCACCGTGCAACAGAAACAGTTCCTGCTGCAGCTGTGCGCGACGTTGATCGATGCCGGCACGGCGTGCGCTGCGGTCGACCTTGCTGCGGAACGTGGGCAGATCGGGTATTACCAGCGCGGTCAGCGCCTGCACCGCGCCCAGCACCACCAGCGCGCCGATCACGCCGAAGCCGCCGGCGGGAATCGACGCGATCGCAGCCGCCAGGCCACCACCCAGCAGCGTCATCATGTTCGTCTGGCTGGTCAGCCAGGCGCGCAGATAGCTCACGGGTTTTGGCGGTTGTTTCATTCTTGTCGGTTCGGTCGAATCAGACGGTCACGCGGACGTTGCCCTTGCCGGCCGCCTGATGCAGACGGCTGAGGATACGTTGCTCCAGCGCCACCGCTTCGGGCATGCGCAGCCAGCCGGTGTCGCGCGGCTTGGGCGTGGCGATCTCGAAGTCGTCGGCGATGCGCGCCGGCTGCGTGGACAGCACCACCACGCGGTCGCCCAGCAACAGGGCCTCGGTCACGTCATGCGTGACGAACACGATCAGGCACGGATGTTCTTCGTACAGCTTGACCAGCAGCTTCTGCATCTCCTCGCGGGTCTGCGCGTCGAGCGCACCGAAGGGTTCGTCCATCAACAGGATCCGCGGGCGCAGCATCAGCGAACGCGCGAGCGCGATACGCTGGTTCTGCCCGCCGGACAGCTGGCTCGGCAGCAGCTTGGCCTTGTCGGCCAGCCCCACCGCTTCGAGCATGTGCATCACCTTGTCGTGACGCTCGGCGGACGGAATGCGTTCGCGCCACAGTTTCAAACGGAACGGAAACGCGACGTTCTCGTAGATGTTCAGATCGGGGCGATTGGCATAGCGCTGGAACACCATCACCGCATCGTCGTGGGCATCGTCGCAGGGCACGCCATCGATGGTGATGGTGCCGCTGGTGGGCATGTTGGTGTTCTGCGGGCGCACGCCGCCCATCATGTACAGCAGCGTACTTTTGCCGCAGCCCGACGGGCCTAGCAGCATCGTGATGCTGGGGCCGGTGAAACGCAGGCTGAGATCGTCGACGACCCGGTTCACGCCACCTTCGGGGCGCGGATATTCCTGGACGATGCGGTCTAGGGCGATGACCGCAGGCGTCGCAGGTACGGGCGCCATGTTCGCAGCGGCGGTATCGCTCATGTCTGGGTCTCCCATGGATACAGCCGGGCTTTGATCGCGCGCATCAGCTGATAGGTGATCAGCGCGAAAGCGATGATCACCACGATGCCGGCGAACACCTGGTCCATCGCGCTGAAGCGGCGCGCGTTCTGGATCAGCTGGCCGAGGCCCTCTTTGGCGTTCACGTATTCGGCGACGGTGATGTAGGTCCACATCACCGAGACGCTGACGATGATGGCGTCGGCGATGCGCGGCATCGCGATCGGCACCACCGCGTGACGGATGCATTCCCACGGCGTGGCGCCGAGATCGCGTGCGCCGGTCCAGTAGCTCTGCGGCACCGCCTGGATGGCGTCGCGCACCATCGGCACCAGATAGACCACTGCACCGAGGAACAGGAACGTCACCTTCATCGTCTCGCCGATGCCCAGCCACATCACCAGGATCGGCAACAGCGCGACCACCGGCGCCGAGCGGAACGGGTCGATCAGCGGCGACAGCAGCGCATTCAACTTCGGCGATGCGCCCATGAAGATGCCGAGCGGCACGCCGATTGCCACCACCAGCACGCCGGCCGCAGCGACACGGCCGAGCGACCACAGCGTGGCGTCGAACAGCAGACTCTTGCCCTCGTACCACGTCAGGTAGCCCAGCGCTTTCACCACCGACACCGGCGAAGGCAGTTTGTTGGCGCTGACCCAGCCGCTCGCGCTCAGCGCGAACCAGACCAGCAGCACCACGGCGACGCCGGCAAGACCGAGCTGACGCCGCAGTGCGCCGGGCAGCGCGGCGTAGGGATTCCAGCCGTGGCTCATTCGCGTAGGCCGAAGACCGCGATGCGGGTCGAACGGTTCATTTCACGACAGCCGTTGAGATCCACACCTTCCGAACCGGGATTGTTCTCGTCGCACAGCGGCTTGTTGGAGCCGTTGCCGACGATCTTGAAGCGCTCGCGCGGGAACTCCCACTGTTAGACGAGGTAGACGACCACGGTCTCGGCCCGCGCCTGCGACAGACGGCCGTTGATCACGGCGTTGCCGGTGCTGTCGGTGTTGCCGCTGATCTCGAAATAGGCGCTGCCGTTGTTCTCGATGAACGGCACCATGTCGGTGTCGATGGTCTTCTCCGCACGTTTGCTCAACGCCGATTGCCCGGTGTTGAAGTTGACGGTCACCGGCTTGGTCACCGTGGCTGGCGCCTGCACCGCTTCCTCGCGCGCGGCGGCGGTGTAGGTTTCGACCTGCTTGGCCTCGGCCTGCGCGACGGTGCTGGCCTGGTAGAGGTTGCGGATGAAACTCGTATCGAAACTGTCCTGCGGCGCGATCACCGCCGACTTCGGATTGGCCAGCGCACCGGCGGCGCGGTAGATCTGGTCGAAGCGCTGATACACCCGCTCGTAGTGGTTGGTGCCGCCGGACATGCCGAGGATGCGCGCGTTGTCGGCGACGCCGGTCCACAGCAGGTTGGCGAACAGCCCCTTCACGAACGGCTTGCCTTCGTCCTTCGCGAGCAGCGTGAAATATTCTTCGGTCTTCACCAGCGCGTCGACGGCCTGATCCGGGTTGGCCTTGGCCACATCCACGCCCTTCATCCAGCCGTTGACCAGCTTCTGCACCGCATCGCGGCCCGCCGCATCATTCAACACCCGCTGATCGCAGACGATCACGTCGAAGATCAGGTTCGACGCGGTCTTGGTCGAATACACCACGTGACCCTTGATTGCACGCAGCGCCAGCGACAGATCCGGATCCCACAGCGCGGCGGCGTCGACACTGCCGGACTCCAGCGCGGCGCGCACGCCGGCAAGGCCGTCTTCAGCGGCGATGTACACGTATTCGATGCTCTGCTTCTTGCGCGCCGACAGCGAGGAGTTGTCGATCGCATCGATCGACATGCCGTGCGACGGCGTGAACTGCAGCAGCGCCAGCTTCTTGCCGGCGAGGTCTTCGACGCTGCGGATCGCCGGATTCTTGGCGATGATGGCATCGGCGCCGCGGGTGTTGTCGACGATCATCACCGCCTTGCCGTCGTGGCCGCTGTTGCGCAGATTCGGCTGCTCCTGCGCCCAGAAATCCGAGGTACGCCAGACGCACTGCGCGGTGCCGGCTTCGAAGATGGTGGTGATCGTCGGGATGTCGTCCTGGATGACAAATTCGACGTTCAGACCTTCCTTGTCGAACAGCGAGCCCGGCTGGGTTTTCAGACTCTGGCCGTTGGCGACCAGCGCCGGAGCGTAGCCATGGAAGCTGACAATGCTGACCTTAAGCGGGTTGCCGCCCGAGCCCAGCGGGCCGTCGCCCTTGCTGACGAAAGCGCCGGCCGACGCGGTCGACTTGCCGCCATCGGTCTGCGCGGTCGCTGCGGTGCCTTCATCGCCGCCGTCGGCCTTGCGGTGTTTGTAGAGGTTCCACAGGACCGAACCGCTGCCGACGAGGACGATCGCGCCGATCAGCAGCTTGGCGAACGGGGTGAGTTTGACGGCCATGAGGCACTCCTAGACGAACGGGATACGAATCGGGGGATGGAAAGGGGGTGGGAAGAAAACGCAATGCGGACGATCACTTTACCGGCGGGCGGAACTGGGCGACCAGTTCCTGCAGATTGAGGATGTAGGCATCGATCCGCTGGGTCTCGCGCAGCAACGCGGCTTTGTTGGATTCCGACTCCGACTGCAGTTTGGCGACATCGGCCGCGGTGGTGCCGACAGCATCATGGATCTGGGCTTCGAGCGCCGCGATCTGCTGCCGCAGCTCAGCCAGACGACCGTCGCGACTGCTCTCCAGTGCGGCGACCCGCTCGCGATTGGCCTGCACCACACCGTCCGCGATCCCCTGCATCTGACGTTGATGGCCGCGCAGAGCGGCCAGTTTGGCATCGGCGTCGGCCAGCACCTGATCCATCGACCAGGTCTCATCGGCGACGTCCATGGCCATGATCGCAGCGCGGCGGGTGGTGGGGTCGAGCGCACGCAGGCCTTCGACCAGCTTGAGCAGTCGCTCCACCGGGAACGAGGCTTCGGCCACGTTCTGCCGACCGTAGATATCGACGAAACTCAGCCCTTCCTCGACGCCGACCGCGTCGCCGACCGCGTCGCCGGCCTGCGCCGCGTCGACGGGCGTGCCGTCACGCACAGAAGGTGCGGCCTCGGCTTCTGCAGCCCGGCGGATGATGGCTTCGATATCGGCATCCTCGGCTGGCGCGGGCACGGACATCTCCGTATCCGACCGCTCGATCAACCGGGCCGCTTCCAGGATTTTCTTCAGTGTCGCCATCGGGTCCCCTCCTCATGCAGCGTCCGGCCAAGAATACGGGATGCGCGGGGGGATTCCACCGTGCAGACGCATGCCCACCCACTCTTTCGTGCCGTGTCGCGAGCAGCGGC
>JANLSB010000734.1:0-5073 GCA_031362125.1 Lysobacterales bacterium
ATTTTAGCGGGGGCGAGGATAGTCCGACAGGCTGCTAGCACGTAGCACGCGATCTTCGCGCCGGATGTCGGCATCGGTCGATATTCGTTCGACATGCCTACATCGAAAAAAGACGACTGAGACGACCCAGCCACTCCGCCCAGGCAACATTCGGTGAAAACGCAACGATCAGCACAACCACAATGAATCGCACGTCGCGCGCGACGAGAGCGAGACGGCGTTCTCGATCGTCTTTGAAGGCGCAGTAAGGGTCTTTTGAATTTCTCATGGCAGGCCCCGGCAAAATTTGCTTTTTACCTGTATGCGCCGAAAAACTCGAAACTTCAAGCTCCCGGATCGACACGTTTGCCTACCTCAGGCAAGACAAATCCGTATCAAGCCGCTCTTCGCGAAAAAGAATCGAAAATCAACTATTTAGACTAAAATCCTGACTTGGCCCCACACCATCCAAGGCTGTCTGCGATGCCCCACACCATCACCACCACCGAAATCTTCCTGATCGCGATGACCATCATCTTCGCGGTGCCGTATCTGATCTGGCGGCTCGGGCGCACCGATTACTTCGCGCCGCTGGTGGTGGTGCAGATCATCACCGGCATCCTGCTCGGGCCCGGCGTACTGGGCGCGGCGTTTCCCGATTACTACGCCTTCGTGTTCAACAAGGAAGTCGTGGGCGCGCTCAACGGCGTGGCGTGGTGGGCGGTGATGCTGTTCGTGTGCATCGCCGGCATCGAGCTGGATCTGCGCAAGACCTGGGAATACCGTCGCGAAAGCGCGATCACCGCCGGCCTCGCGCTGGGCATGCCACTGTTGTTCGGCTGCGCGGTGGCGGTGGGCATGCTCGGGTTCGACGGTTGGATCGGGCCGAACGGCATGACCTGGCAGTTCGTGGTCGGCGTGGGCATGGCCTGCGCGGTGACCGCGCTGCCGATCCTGATCCTGCTGATGGAAAAGCTCGAGATCCTGCGCCAACCGATCGGTCAGCGGATCCTGCGCTACGCCAGCATCGACGACATCGCGATCTGGGGCGTGCTGGCGCTGGTGCTGATGGACTGGGTGCGGATCGGGCGGCAGGCGGGCTTTCTGGTCGCGTTCGCGATCGCCTGCATGCTGTTCCGCAAACTGATGCGCAGGCTGCAGGAGCGCGACCGCTGGTACGTCATGTTGATCTGGCTGGCGATCTGCGCGTTCGGCGCCGACTGGGCGGGCCTGCATTTCATGGTCGGCGCCTTCCTCGCTGGCGTCGTCATCGATACCGACTGGTTCGAGCAGGAACACATGGATCAACTGCGCCATCACGTGCTGCTGGTGATGATGCCGGTGTTCTTCCTCAGCACCGGCCTGAAGACCGGCTGGAGCGTCGGCGGCGCGACCGTGTTCATCGCCGCAGGCGCGCTGCTGGTCGCGCAGCTCGCCGGCAAACTCGCGGGCATCCATCTCGCCGGCCGCATCCTGAAATGGCAGCCGGGCGAAGCGTCGGTCGTCGGTTGGCTGCTGCAGACCAAGGCGCTGATCATGATCATTTTCGCCAACGTGCTGCTGGACAAAGGCATCATCACCAGCGCCACCTTCACCGCGCTGCTGCTGATGGCGGTGGCCAGCACCATGCTGACGGTGCCGATCGTGGCGCCAAAACTCAAGCGCATGCGCGAGCTGATCTCGCGCGGCGCATGAACGCAGCACTCCGCATCCACTCAACGAAGGAACGCCGATGACCGTCCCGTCCAACCCCGTCTCCCACTGCATCGCCTGGCTGTTGCCCGCGCTGCTGCTCGCTGCCGTGCCCGTCTTCGCGAACGCTGCGGAGCAGGTACATTGGCCGATCGGATGGAAGGCGGGCGAAGTCGCGACCTACGACACCGAATCCGTCGTCCGCGACATCGAGAACGGCGCATCCAACGTCCGCCGCACCACCGACCGCACCGAAATCCGCACCGACGAGACCGGCAGCACCGGCTACGTACAGACATGGGTCACGCGCGACAGCCGGATCGAAGCAGTGGAAGGCGACCGCAGCATGGTCGACGCAATCGCACCGATGCTCGACAAGCTCGACGACATGAACATCGTGATCGAACTGGACCGGAACGGACGCTACCAGCGGGTGCGCAATCTGCAGCCGTTGATCGTCAAAGTGCGCGCAGCGATGTTGCCGGTCATCGCCGCGAATCTGCCGAACATGTTCAACGATACCGACCCGAAAATCTCGAAGATCGACCGCGAGTCGATGCTCAAGATCGCGCAGGAGAATCTCAAGGCGGCGATGGACACCATCATCACTGCCGACAGCGTCGAAACCATGGCCAGCGCGCAGGCGAAGACCATGACCGCATTCGTCGACAAGACCATGGAAGTAGGCAAGCGTTATCGCGACGCCGAACCGATGGACTCGCCCAACGAGGGCCTGTCGCTGCCGGCCAACCGCGAATACGTGCTCAGCCTGGTCGAGGACGATCCGAAACTTGCACGCATCCGCTGGACGCAAACGCTGGATGCCACTGGCGACCCCAAAGTACTGTGGGCGCTGGTCGACGAACTGACCAACGGCGATGACAAAGCCGATGTCCGCAAGGCGCGACCGGGCGATCTGGTGCTCCGTGAGGACGGCATGCTGGTGTTCCGTCGCGACAACGGTGCAGTAGAGATGCTGGAAACGACCGAAGTCAGACGCTACGGCAAGATCCACGATGAGCGCGAACGCTATCGCATGCGCCGCAGCGGAAGTGCGCGCACATGGGCGCAGGAAGACGCTGACGCCGCACGCTGAACGACGCGATCGACAGCATCAGCGGCCAGCATCAGCGACCAGGTATCAACGACGATAGTGCAGCAGGCGCCCGCGGTAAGGCGCGCGGTCGGTGTCCTCGAACGCGCAGCGCGCCTCGTCCACGCGATAATCCTGACCTCGCAGCGCGTGGCTCAAAGAATTGCCGAACCCGCGCCCGGGGTCGGCGATCAGGATTTCCGCGTCGTCGTGGGCGTGCCTCTGCAACAGCGCAGCCAGCTGCTCGACATGCCGGTGTTCATATAGCACATCGCTGCCGATGATCAGATCGAAGCGCCCAAGCGCGATATCGGCAGTCAACCAGGGCAGATCGCGGTAAGCAACCCTCGGCAGTCCGTTGCGCGCTGCGTTGCCGCGCAGGAACCGTTCGGCGAGCGGGTGATGATCGCTGGCGGTGATGTCAGCGCGCCGACGCTGCAATACCAGACTCGACAGACCAAGACCGCAGCCGATTTCGAGAATGCGTTTTCCGGCGACGTCGAATCCCGCCATCGCCGCCGCAAGCACGCGGCCCGCCGGCCAGATCTGGCCGAACAGACACCACTGCGCCGAGCTGATACCCGCCAGCTCGGCCAAACCGTCGGGATCGGCGTACTGCTGCCGGTCGGCCAACGCACGGATGCGGTAATCGTCTCCGGAAAAACTTACGTCAATGATGCGGGTGCGGTATCCCGCACCGGGGCTGTCGCCGGACATGTGCGCTCCAACGGTCGTTCCGCGACGGCGGCGACCTTGCGAAGGGAGCGAGACGGGCGACGAAAATCGGCCGGGCGTGGCGCGCGGGTGTTCGAAAACGGTGATCGAACCCGTGCCATGTTACGCGCAGCGCGTGGCTTCAGGGCAACGCATTAGAATGCACGCCATGTTCCGCCTGCTGCCCGCGCTGTGTCTGATCCTATCCTGCCTGCCGGTGTCTGCGCAGGCGCGCACGGTCTATCGCTGCGTTCGCGCCGGTACCGTCAGCCTGTCCACCGCGCCCGAACCAGGCTCGAAATGCGAACCGAAACAGATCGACGACAGCACGGTGCAAACGCCCAACCTCTGGGGCGAGATGGGGATCTTCAGCGGCACCCTTTACGAGCGCGAACAGGACGGCAAGCTGGTGTACGGCACCCGCAGCCTGCCGGGCTCGCGCGTCTATCTGCGCTTCACGGTGGAAACGCCTGAAGGCGAACCGGCGCACGAAGGTCTCGGCAAGGTCGATACGCCCAAGCTCGACCGCCACACGCAGCTGTTCAAGGCCACCGCGAAAAAAACCGGGGTCGAGGATGCCTGGCTGCGCGCGATCGCGCATGCCGAAAGCGGTTTCGACGAAAAGGCCGAATCGCCCAAGGGTGCGCAGGGAGTCATGCAGCTGATGCCCGCGACCGCGCAGGAGTACGGCGTGAAAGACGCTTTCTCCGCCGCGCAATCGATCGATGCCGGCGCACGCTATTTCAAGATGCTGCTCAAGCGCTTCAAGAACGATCCAGCGCTGGCGATCGCCGCGTACAACGCCGGCATGGGCGCGGTCGACCGCTACGACGGCGTGCCGCCCTACAAGGAGACGCAGGCGTATCTGGAGAAAGTCCAGCTGCTGTATCGCGCCTACAAGGCCGCGCTGTCGCCGCCGCCGTTGCGCCCGGCGGACGCAGTGCCGATGACCGACAAGCTGCGTACGACGTTGCCATGAGTTGCGCGGCATCACCGCTTCCTCTCAAGGATCACTTCCGACCATGACACGCGACATTCAACTCATCGGTTTCGACGGCGACGATACGCTCTGGCGCAGCGAAGACTACTACCGCGACGCACAGCGCGCGTTCGAGCGCATCGTCGGCGGCTACGTCGATCTCGACGATGTCCACGACCGGCTGTATGCGGTCGAGAAACGCAATCTCGCGCTGTTCGGCTACGGCGTGAAAGGCATGACGCTGTCGATGATCGAAGCCGCAGTCGCGATCACCGATGCGCGGATCTCCGCGCAGGATCTGCACCGGATCGTCGAACTCGGCAAATCGCTGCTGCAGCATCCGGTCGAACTGTTGCCGGGCATCCGCGAAGCGGTGATGGAAATCGCGCGCGCGCGGCCGGTGGTGCTGATCACCAAAGGCGACCTGTTCCATCAGGAAGCCAAGGTGCGCGACTCGGGCTTGTCCGATCTGTTCCGGCGCATCGAGATCGTCAGCGAGAAGGACACCGCCACCTACACACGACTGCTGACGGAGTTCGGTCTGACAGCACATCAGTTCGCAATGATCGGCAATTCGCTGCGTTCGGACATCGTGCCGGTGCTGGAACTGGGCGGC
>JANLSB010000772.1:0-1532 GCA_031362125.1 Lysobacterales bacterium
CATCGCCCACGAATTGCGTACCCCGATCAGTGTGCTCAGCGGCGAAATCCAGGCACTGCAGGACGGCATCCGCAGCGTCGGGCCGGAAACGCTCGGGTCATTGCAGGCCGAATGCGCGCGCCTGCTGCACCTGGTCGAAGATCTGTACCAGCTCTCGCTGTCCGATGCCGGCGCGCTGTCCTACCGCTTCGAGCCAGCCGATCTGGCCGACGTGGTCCGTGAGGCGGTGCAGGCGCATGCCGGCGCGATGGAAACCGCTGGATTGGAGCTGCGCCTGCTGCCATTGCCCGGCGCATGTCCGCTCGCGCGCGCGGACCGGACGCGGCTGCGGCAACTGCTGGATAACTTGCTGAGCAACGCGGTGCGCTACACCGACCGGCCCGGCCATGTGCAGATCGGCATCGAACGCAGCGGCGACCGCTGGCGACTGCGGATGGACGACACCGCGCCGGGCGTGCAACCGTCGGCGCTGCCACATCTGTTCGAGCGGATGTATCGGGTCGAGCCGTCCCGCAGCCGTCGTTTCGGCGGCGCCGGACTTGGCCTCGCAATCTGCCGCAATATCGTCGAAGCGCATGGCGGCCGCATCGACGCTTCGCCATCGCCCAAAGGGGGGCTGCGCATCGACATCACGCTTCCGGTTTCGGGGAGTCCGACATGACCGCTTCCACAGACGCCGCCGCCGCGCGCATGGGCATGGGCATGGGCATGGGCATGGGCATGGTGCTGATCGTCGAGGACGAACCCAAACTCGCGGCCCTCGTCGCCGATTATCTGGTCGCCGCCGGTTACCGCGTCGCCGTACTCGACGATGGCCTGCAGGCGACGGCATGGATTCGCGAACACGCGCCGGATGCCGTGCTGCTGGATGTGATGCTGCCGGGCAAAGACGGCATGGCGATCTGCCGCGAAGTCCGCGCGTTCTCGGAAGTACCCATTCTGATGATGACAGCGCGGGTGGAGGAGATCGATCGTCTGCTCGGGCTGGAATTAGGCGCGGACGACTACATCTGCAAGCCTTTCAGTCCGCGCGAAGTGGTCGCGCGGGTCAAGGCCGTGCTGCGCCGCGCGCGCGCAGCGGATATGCCTGTCGACACGCCTGCGCCGCTGCTGCTGGACGAAGAAACACTCGAAGCGCGCCTCTTCGGCGTCGTCCTGCCGTTGACGCCGGTGGAATTCCGTCTGCTTCACGCACTGCAGGCCCGTCCGGGGCGAGTGATGTCGCGGTCGAATCTGATCGACGCCCTGTACCTCGACCATCGCGTAGTCAGCGATCGTACCGTCGACAGCCACATCAAGAATCTGCGCCGCAAGATCGCCGATGCCGGTCACGGCATCGACCCGATTGTTTCGATCTACGGGATGGGCTACAAACTCGACTGGTCGCAGGAACGCACGACCACATCATCCTAGTTGGCAAACTCATGAAAATCATCGAAATCCGCCATCCGCTGGTTCGCCACAAACTCGGGATCCTGCGCGACGCGGCCACCGGCCCGGCGCTGTTCCGGCAGGTCGTGGGCGAGATCGCC
>JANLSB010000774.1:0-2367 GCA_031362125.1 Lysobacterales bacterium
CCGGGATCACCCGGGTATCGTTGAAGATCAGCAGATCGCCAGGCTGCAGCAGCTCGGGCAGATCGCGCACAGCGCGATCCTCGAGTGGCGCGTCTGCTGGCGGCACCACCAGCAGGCGGCTGGCGGAGCGCTCGGGCAGCGGCGCCTGGGCGATCAGGTCGGCGGGCAGATCGAAATGGAAGTCGGATTTCTTCATCGCGGCAGACGTCTGGGCCGCGCATTGTAGCCGCCGACGCTGCCGGCTCCGCCTCAGCGCTCGAATTTGGTGGACAGCACGATCGATGAAGTAGTGCGGGCCACGCCGTCGATGGCGCCGATCCGGTCGGTCAACACGTCCATATCGCCGACGGCCGACACCGCGCCGATGGCGATCAGGTCGTAGCCCCCGCTGACCGAATGCAGGGAGCGCAGCTCGGGCATCGCCCGCAACGCAGTCACCACCGAGGTCATCTGCTTGGGCTGCACGGCAATCATGATGTGGGCGCGGACCAATCCGCGCTCGTATGCGTCATGGATGCGAACGGTGTAGCCGCTGATCACCCCTTCCCGCTCCAGCCGCTCGATGCGGCTCTGGATAGTGGTCCGCGACAGGCCCAGCCGGCGGGCGATCTCCGCAGTGGACGCGCGGGCATTCTCACGAAGCAGTGAGAGCAGCTGTTGATCGGTGTCGCTGGGTTTCATCATGCCGCAGGTTTCGTCGATTCGTTTCGTCGATCCGACGAAATATCATCCAATTCCACACAAATCACAACTGTCAACCGACAGATTTATCGCGATAATAGTCGTTTCGACGCTATCTTCCGGAGGCCGCCATGGCTTTGCTCGACACCCTCGCCCCGCTTCGCGCCCACGGTGGCAACCGCCGCACCCACGGCCTGGACGACGCCACGATCCTCCGTTTCGCCGCATCGCATCCCGATCTGGTCGATGCGATCGCCGCTGCAGGCGCCGACTACGCCGCGATCCGCAGCGAATTCGCCGAACTGCTGGACCTGGACGAAGACGCCCAGGTCGAAGCAGTGCAGGCCGGCTTCGTCAATTTCTATTCGACCGATACCGTCAACCCGTATGTCGCGCTGTCCGCGCGCGGCGCCTGGATCGTGACCCTCAAGGGCGCGGTGATGCACGACTCCGGCGGCTACGGCATGCTCGGTTTCGGCCACACCCCGCACGCCGTGATCGAGACGATGGCCAAGCCGCAGGTGATGGCCAACATCATGACCCCCAGCCTGGCGCAGTTGCGCTTCGACCGCGCGATCCGCGCCGAAGTAGGCAACACCATCGGCGGCTGCCCGTACGCGAAGTTTCTGTGCCTGAACTCGGGTTCGGAGTCGGTGTCGCTGGCCGGCCGCATCGCCGACGTCAACACCAAGCTGATGACCGATCCGGGCGCGCCGCATGCCGGTCGCCGCGTCAAGCGCATCTCGGTCAAGGGCAGCTTCCACGGCCGTACCGAACTGCCGGCGCTGTATTCGGACTCGTCGCGCAAGACCTATGCCGCGCACCTCGGCAGTTACCAGCACCACGCCGGCCAGGCCATCACCATCGAGGCCTACGACATCGAGCAGTTGGAGCAGGCGTTCGCGGACGCCGAGCGCGAAGGCTGGCATATCGAAGCGATGTTCCTGGAGCCGGTGATGGGCGAAGGCGACCCGGGCCGTGCCGTGCCGCGCGCGTTCTACGACGCCGCCCGCCGCCTGACCCGCGAACACGGCACGCTGCTGCTGGTCGATTCGATCCAGGCGGGCATCCGCGCCCACGGCGTACTGTCGATCGTCGACTACCCGGGCTTCGAGGGCATCGAAGCACCGGACATGGAAACCTATTCCAAAGCGCTGAACGCCGCGCAGTACCCGCTGTCGGTGCTGGCCGTGAACGAGCGCGCCGCGGGCCTGTACCGCAAAGGTATCTACGGCAACACCATGACCACCAACCCACGTGCGCTGGATGTGGCCTGTACCGTGTTGGGCCTGCTCACGCCGGCGCTGCGCGCGAACATCCGCGACAAGGGCAAGGAAGCGATCGCCAAGCTCGAAGCGCTGAAGGCCGAACTGCCGGGCCTGATCACCAAGGTCCAGGGTACCGGCCTGCTGTTCTCCTGCGAGCTGTCGCGCGAGTTCAAGGGCTACGGCACCGGCTCAACCGAAGAATGGATGCGCGAGCGCGGCATCGGCGTGATCCACGGCGGCGAGAACTCGCTGCGCTTCACCCCGACGTTCGCGGTGACCTCCGGGGAGCTTGATCTGCTGATCGGCATGGTCAAGCGCGCATTGCTCGAAGGCCCGCGCCAGCAGCAGGCCGCTGCGGCCTGAGTCGTCGCCCGATGATGCGCACGAAGAAAGCCGGCGCTGTCCGGCTTTCTTTTTG
>JANLSB010000784.1:0-3275 GCA_031362125.1 Lysobacterales bacterium
CCTTGCCGAATTTCCTGGCTGTCGTCGACGCGGAGGCGTCAAAGATCGCGCTCAAGGAATTCAAGAAGCAGGGACTCGAGATCAAACTCGGTGCGAAAGTAAACAAAGCTGAGGTCAAGAAGAAAGGGGCATCCAGCGAAGTCCACGTCGTCTATACCGACGCATCCGGCGAACAGAACGTCGTATTCGACAAACTGCTGGTCGCCGTGGGCCGCAAGGCCGCAAGCAAGGGCCTGTTGGCCGACAACACCGGCGTGCAGCTCGACGAGCGCGGCCGCATCGTGGTCGACGAGTACTGCCACACCGGCGTCGACGGCGTCTGGGCGATCGGCGACTGCGTGCGCGGCCCGATGCTTGCGCACAAGGGTTTCGAAGAAGGCATCGCGGTGGCCGAGTTGATCGCCGGCCTGCCCGGCCATGTCAATCTCGATACCATTCCGTGGGTGATCTACACTGAGCCGGAAATCGCCTGGGTCGGCAAGAACGAAGAAGAGCTCAAGGCCGAAGGTATTCCGTACAAGGCCGGCAGCTTCCCGTTCGCGGCGGTCGGCCGCGCCGTGGCGATGGGCGAGCCCGCGGGCTTCGTGAAGGTACTGGCGCATGCCGAAACCGACCGTGTGCTGGGCATGCATCTGGTCGGCGCGAATGTTTCCGAACTGGTGCACGAAGGCGTGCTGACCATGGAATTCAGCGGCTCCGCGGACGACCTCGCCCGCATCTGCCACGCGCATCCGAGCATGTCCGAAGCGGTCCATGACGCCGCTATGGCGGTGCACAAGCGCGCGATCCACAAAGCCAATTGAAGACAGACGTGGTTACCCCCGGAACAAGTCCGGGGCGTGCTCTGAGCGGCACATCGATGTGCATGCGAGGGATCTCGCAATCATGAACGTCCAATTCCTGCTCAAAGCCGCCATCACCATTGTTCTGGTATTGGCGGCTTCTGTTTTGGCGCGGCGCCCGGGCCTCGCTGGCGCGCTCATCGCCTCGCTACCGCTCACCTCGCTGCTCGTGCTCGGCTGGCTATACTTCGATACTCGCGACCCGCGTCAGGTCGCAGACCTCGCTGTGAACATCCTCTGGTTCGTCCTTGGCAGCCTGCCGTTTTTCGTGGTGCTGGCCCTGACGCTGCACAGCGGCGTCAATGTCACGCTGTCGTTCCTGGTGGCGTCGGTCGCTGGGTTCGCCGGGGTCTCGATCGTGCAGTGGCTGCTCACCCGTACTACAACCGGAATCTGACCGATGGCCGATACCAATTCGATCCGCAACGTTTCCGACACCGCACGCTGGGTCGCCATCTACCGTGCGATGGAAAGCGAGCGCAGCGACGCGATCTTCCACGACCCCTACGCGCGCCGCCTCGGCGGAGAACGCGGCGAAGCCATCGTTCGCGAGATGCCCAAAGGCGCCGCAACCGCATGGCCGATGATCGTACGCACCGCAGTGATGGACGGAATCATCGCCCGTTGCGTGCAGCAGGGGGCGCGCACTGTGCTCAATCTCGCCGCCGGCCTCGATGCCCGCCCCTATCGCTTGGATCTGCCGGCATCCTTGCGATGGATCCATGTCGACATGCCGGACATGGTGACCTACTTCCGCGAAGCGATGGCAGAAGAAACACCGCGCTGCGGACTCGAATTCGTCGCTGCCGACCTTCGCGAAGCGCAGACACGCCAAGACCTGTTCGCCGAGGCTGCAAAAGACGGTCCACTCCTGGTCATCACGGAAGGCCTGCTGGTCTACCTTCCTCCTGAGGACGTGAGGGCGCTTGCGCGCGATCTGCACAATGTCGCCAAGGCACGCTGGTGGTTGAGCGATCTGGCATCGCCGATGCTGCTCAAAATGTTGGAAAAACGCTGGTCTTCCAAACTCAGGGCCGGCAATGCGCCATTTCTCTTCGGCCCAGAGGAGAACACGGCGTTCTTCAAACCATTCGGCTGGTCGGAGAAAGAATTCCTCTCGACCTGGACCGAATCATTCAGGTTCAAGCGCACCATGCGAGGCGCATGGCTCATGGAATTCCTGCTGAAATTCCGATCGGAGAAAAGACGCGAAGCCGGCCGGCGCATGTCCGGCATCGTGCTGCTGCAATCCGAGCACTGATACAAAGCCGACCACTCGAATCATGAAATCGATCTGCGTCTACTGCGGCTCCAACGCCGGCAACAAACCCGTCTATGCCGAACGGGCGCGCGCGCTCGGCGCGCGCATCGCGTCAGAACGCATGCAGTTGGTCTACGGCGGCGGCAATGTCGGCCTGATGGGCATCGTCGCCGATGCTGTGCTCGCCAACGGCGGCGAAGTGATCGGCGTGATCCCCGAACAGCTCGTCCAATGGGAAGTGGCGCACAAAGGCGTGACCCGGCTCGAAGTCGTCGCCAACATGCACGAACGCAAGGCACGCATGTTCGACCTCGCCGACGCCTTCGTCGCCCTGCCCGGCGGCTTCGGCACCCTGGACGAGATGTTCGAGATGCTGACCTGGCGCCAGCTCGGCCTCGGCAAGAAACCCTGCGCCTTCCTCGATGTCGACGGCTTCTACGCACCCCTGATCGGCATGATCGACCGCATGGTCGAAGAACGCTTCCTGCACGCCGACCAGCGCCACGATCTGTGGCACGGCGAAGACATCGACACCCTGTTCGCATGGATGCGCGACTACACGCCAGCGCAGGCCGACAAATGGCTGGACGAGAAGCGGCGGCGGGAGTTGCGGTAATCTCGCGGCCATCTCCACCAGACCGGCGACAATGAATACTTTCCAAGCCTTCCGCATCCGCAACGACAGCGCCGGCTACCGCAGCGGTATCGAAGAGATATCGATCGACGACCTCGCCCCCGGCGAGATCGTGATCAAGACTGCGTACTCCTCCGTGAACTACAAGGACGCACTGGCCGGCACCGGCGAAGGCAAGATCCTGCGCTTCTTTCCGCTGGTCGGGGGTATCGATGTTGCGGGCCACGTCGTGTCGTCCACCGATCCGAAGTTCAAGGAAGGCGACGCGGTGCTGGTCACCGGCTCTGGCCTGAGCGAAGTGCGGGATGGCGGCTATGCGGAGTACGCGCGCATCGAAGCGAAATGGGCGATTCCGCTGCCCGCCGGTTTGAGTCTGCGCGAGAGCATGATCATCGGGACCGCCGGCTTCACTGCCGCGCTCGCGCTGCTGCGCATGCAGGACAACCGGCAGACGCCGGCGCAGGGGCCGCTGGCGGTGACCGGTGCGACCGGAGGGGTCGGCTCGCTGGCGCTGGATATCTTCAGCCGCGCCGGTTAC
>JANLSB010000826.1:0-2225 GCA_031362125.1 Lysobacterales bacterium
GCGTTATCGCACCCGCGGCCGCCTCTCCTGCCCGATGGTGCTGCGCGAGCCGTGGGGCGGCGGCATCCGCGCGCCGGAACATCACAGCGAAGCCAACGAATCCATGTTCACCAACGTGCCCGGCCTGCGCGTGGTGATGCCGTCGTCGCCGCAGCGCGCCTACGGCCTGTTGCTCGCCGCGATCCGCGACGAGGATCCGGTCATCTACATGGAGCCCAAGCGCATCTATCGCCAGTACAAGGAACTGGTGCCGGACGACGGCGAAGCGCTGCCGCTGGACGTGTGCTATGTGCTGCGCGACGGCAGCGACGTCACCCTGGTGACCTGGGGCGCACAGGTGAAGGAATGTCTGGAAGCCGCCGACGCCTTGGCGAAGGACGGCATCAGCGCCGAAGTCATCGACGTGGCCACGCTCAAGCCGCTGGATTTCCCGACCATCGCCGAATCGGTATGCAAGACCGGCCGCTGCGTGATCGTGCATGAAGCGCCGAAAACCGCCGGCTTCGGCGCCGAGATCGCCGCCCGCCTGGCCGAAGAATCGATGTACGACCTCCTCGCCCCGGTCCAGCGCGTCACCGGCTACGACACCCACATCCCGCTGTTCCGCCTCGAAATGAAATACCTGCCCAGCGTGGAGAAGATCGTCGCAGCGGCGAAAAGGACTTTGGCGGCGAGCTGATGCCATGAGTGCCATCGCGATCAATCTTGCGCAGAAACTGGGGCTCTTCGCGGAGCATTGGTCGCCGCGCGTGATCGCGGAGATGAACGACTATCAATTCAAGCTCGCCAAACTCGACGGCGAGTTCGTGTGGCATGCGCATGCAGATACCGATGAGACGTTCATCGTGATCGCAGGCACGCTGCACATGCAATTCCGCGAGCGCGTGGAAGTGCTTCGCGCGGGCGAAATGATCGTCGTGCCGCGCGGCGTCGAGCACTGCCCGCGCGCCGACGGTGAATGCCACGTCCTGCTGATCGAACCCCGCGGTGTGGTCAACACCGGCGAAGCGGGCGGCGCCCTCACCGCAGACAACGATGTGTGGATATGAGGCGCGCCCATGTCATCCGCGACTATCGCACCCAGTACGCGAATCCGATCCGGTTCGCGCAGGGCGACATCGTGACCCTCGGCCAGCGCGACACCGAATGGCCGGCCTTCGTCTGGACGATCACCTCGGACGGCAACGCCGGCTGGGCGCCGTTCGACTGGCTGAAGCCGCTGGGCGATGGCCGTGCGGAAGCCCTGCGCGAATACTCCGCGCAGGAACTGGATGTCGCTGTCGCTGTCGGTGACGATGTTCTGCTGGATCACGAGCTCGGCGGCTGGTGGTGGTGCCAACATGCCGACGGCCGCGTCGGCTGGGTGCCGGCAAGCCATCTGGAGCCGACATGAGCGACGCCAAGGTCGAACAGCTGCTGCACGACCTGCAGCTCACCCACCCGGACCTGCACGCCATCGTGCTGGCCGTGCGCGCGGTGGTGCGCTCGGTCGCGCCGAAGGCCTCGGAACGCGTCATGTACGGCGGCATCCTGTTTTCCGCCCCCGAACAATTCTGCGGTGTGTTCGCCTACTCCGCGCATGCCTCGATGGAATTCGGCCGGGGCGCGGAGCTGAAGGACCCGCATCGCGTGCTCGAAGGCGGCGGAAAATTCCGTCGCCACATCAAATTGCAGACGCCGGGCGAGATCGATACGAAACATCTGAAGGACTACATCGCGCAAGCGCTTCGCCTTTCCGCCAGGCCGTGAGTATGCATTCGACGGCAACGGCAACAGAACCAAGGAATCAGCCATGAGCCAGAGCAAGACCTTCATCCTCCCCGACCTCGGCGAAGGCCTGCCCGATGCGACCATTGTCGAGTGGTTCGTGAAACCGGGCGACACCATCAGACTCGATGCGCCGCTGGTGTCGATGGAGACCGCGAAGGCGGTGGTGGAAGTGCCGTCGCCGGTGTCGGGCAAGGTGCTGAAGCTCGCAGGCGCGGCCGGCGACATCGTCGTCACCGGCACGATGCTCGCGGAGTTCGAAGTCGATGCCTCGATGCCGCAGCGCGCGGAGGGGCAGGATACGGGGCATCACCATGCGCCGCCACCTGCTGCTGTTGTGGGGGGGGGGTGAGCCCCCGCAGTAGGGGGGGTAGCCCCCCCCCCAAAAACACATGAAAAACGCCGACCAGCCCGGCCGGGGGGGGGCGGGCGTGAAACCAACGACCCGGGGGGCCGCG
>JANLSB010000007.1:0-5107 GCA_031362125.1 Lysobacterales bacterium
CGCAGGACGTGGCGCTCGTCTCTTTGCGCGCGGGGTCGCGCAGTTCGCCCGAAGGCACCAGCGCGGTTTCCATGCCGGAGTAGGCGAACATCACCAGCACCATCGACGCGCCGAGCGCCGATATCGACGGCACGTCGCCGAACGAGAAGCTGACCAGGTTCCAATCGACGAAGAACACACCGATGCCCGCGAGCAGGAACAGCGGCACCAGTTTCAGCGTGGCCAGCACCGCGATCGCGCGCGCGCCGAGCTTCACGCCGAATGCGTTCAATGCGAACAGCAGCAGATAGACCACCGTCAACAGGCCGGCGCGCGCATAGGGGTCGGCGAACGCCGGCGCCAGCGTGGCCACCTGCACCGACAGCGCGGCAGCGACGCCGGCGCTGGAAGCGAGATTGCTGATCCACATCAGCGCGCCGGCGAGAAAGCCCGCGAACGGCCCGAACACTGCGGTCAGATACGTGTAGGGCCCGCCCGTGGCCTGCGTGCGGCTGCCGATCGCGGCGAAGCACAACGCCACCGGAACGATCGCTAGCGCACCGGCGAGCAACGCAAGCGGCGCAGCGACACCCATCTGTCCCGACAGCGACGACGGCATTTTGAAGATGCCGCCGCCGACGATCACGTTGATCACGGCGGCGGTCAGCGCGAACGTGCCGACCGCGCGGATCAGTGCGGCATCGCCTTCGAGCGGGCGGGCGGATGCGGGTTCGGACATGGGATGCAGTCTCGGACGGGGCACGGCAGGGTGACACGGGGGCACATCGTTTGGCGAGTGCGACTCCGATCCTGCTGTAGGAGCGACGGAAGTCGCGACGGGCAATGAAAAGGCTTCCGGAAAGCGATCGCGACTTCCGTCGCTCCTACAAGGGCTCTGATGCGCCACATGCGCTAGCATCGACGCAGATTTCCGGAGACCCGCCATGCGCACGACCCTGCTCGCCCTGTCCCTCGCCTGCGCGCTCGGCGCACCGCTCGTCAATGCCGCCGACGGTCAGCGCCCGGAAGTCGGCCATCTGGCCGCGCGCCTACAAGGCAAGGTGCTCGCCTGGCGACGCGATATCCATCAGCATCCGGAACTCGGCAACCGCGAAACGCGCACCGCCAAACTCGTCGCCGATCACCTGCGTTCGCTCGGTCTCGACGTGAAGACCGGCATCGCCACCACCGGCGTGATCGCCGTGCTCAAAGGCGGCAAGCCCGGGCCACGCATTGCGATCCGCGCCGACATGGACGCGCTGCCGGTGACCGAACGCAATGCGCTGCCGTTCGCGTCGAAGGCCACCTCGACGTTTCGCGGCGAAACCGTCGGTGTGATGCACGCCTGTGGCCACGACGCCCACACCTCGACGCTGATGGGCGTCGCTGAAGCGCTGGCGGCGATGAAAGCCGATCTGCCAGGCGAAGTGCTGTTCGTGTTCCAGCCGGCCGAGGAAGGCCCGCCGGACGGCGAGGACGGCGGCGCCGAAGAAATGCTCAAGCAGGGCATCTTTCGCGACTTCAAACCCGAAGCGGTGTTCGGCCTGCATGTGTTCAGCACGCTCAACGCAGGGCAGGTCGGTTATCGCGCCGGCCCGGCAATGGCCGCGTCGGACCGCTTCAACATCGTGATCAAGGGCCGGCAGACGCACGGCGCGCGCCCTTGGGGCGGCATCGATCCGATCGTCGCCGCCGCCGATGTGATCGGTACCGCGCAGACGATTGTTTCCCGCCGCCAGAACATCTCGAAATTGCCTGTCGTCGTTACCTTCGGCGCGATCAAGGGCGGCGTGCGCTACAACATCATTCCGGACCAGGTGGAGATGGTCGGCACCATCCGGACCTTCGACGAAGACATGCGCCAGGCGGTATTCGCCGATCTGAAGAACGTCGCCGAACACGTCGCCGCCGCCCACGGCGCGACCGCGATCGCACAGATTCCCGACACCAAGGGCAACCCGGTGACCGTCAACGATCCCGCACTCAGCGCGAAGCTGCGGCCGAGTCTGGTGCGCGCGGTCGGCGCCGGGAACGTGATCGATGTCAGCCTGAACATGGGCGCCGAGGATTTTTCCTACTACGCCAAAGAAGTGCCAGGTTTCTTCTTTTTCGTCGGCGCCACGCCGAAAGGACAGGACGCGGTGACCGCACCGTCGAACCATTCGCCTGAGTTCTTCCTCGACGAATCCGCACTGGACGTCGGCCTGCGCGCGATGCTGCAGGTGACGCTGGATTATCTGCATGGCGCGCAGTGATGCGCGTTTGCAGCCCCGTAGGGCGGGCCCTGGCCCGCCATTACCATCTCTCCAATCGTTTCGAGCGATGATCGAAGCGGCTTTGCTCATCACGAGCTTCAACGGCATCGTCGCAATGGCGGGCCAGGGCCCGCCCTACCGGGTCCGTCCGGCCGCAGGTCGCGCGATAATGCAGGCATGAATCACCACGACATCCCCCTCGGCCGCGAAGTCGCGTATCCGTCGCACTACGACGCCGGGCTGCTGTTTCCGATCCCGCGAACACAGGGTCGCGTCGAGATCGGCGTCGAGGCGCGCGCACTGCCGTTCATCGGCCACGACCGCTGGCACGCCTACGAATTGAGCTGGTTGGATGCGCGCGGCAAGCCGTTAGTGGCGACCGCCATGATCGAAGTACCGGCGAATTCGCCGTTCCTGATCGAATCCAAATCGCTGAAGCTGTATCTGAATTCGCTCAACGCCGCACGCTTCTCAACGACGGACGCCGTGCGCGACACGCTCGTCGCCGATCTGTCACAAGCCGCAGGCGCGCCGGTGCGCGTCGTCTTCGGGCTTCCGCCGTTCGATGCGCGCATCGACGACACCGACCTGATCGACACGCTCGACATCGATATCGACGACTACGGCCCGCCGAACGCCGCCCATCTCGCGCTCGATGGCGATGCCATCGTCGAAGAAACCCTGCGCTCGGATCTGCTGAAATCGAACTGCCCGGTGACCGGACAACCGGACTGGGCCAGCGTGCGCATCGACTATCGCGGCCCGAGGATCGATCGCGCCGGACTATTGCGCTATCTGGTGTCGTTCCGCGACCACGCCGAATTCCATGAGCAGTGCGTGGAGCGGATCTTCGTCGACCTGTCGGCGCGCTGCCGGCCGCAGACGCTGTCGGTAGAGGCGCGCTACACGCGTCGCGGCGGACTCGACATCAATCCCTGGCGGGCGACGCCCGGTATGCCACCGCCGGACGCCGGGCGCGACGAGCGGCAATAAGCTGCGCGCGAAAAAAACACCGGCCGATATGGATTCTTAACATTCGACATGTCAATGTGGGCGGGCCATCTGGCAGGAGCTTTCGACCATGACCACACCCGATAAGAAACCCGATTTTTCCAACGTGCAAAGCTCGGTGACCAGCACCGAACAGGAACGCCCCGACTTCAGCAACGTCCAGACCACCGTGACCACCACCGAGGAAATCATCGGCGGCGAAGGCGGTGGCGGCGGCACGGGCGAACAGACCTACACCATCGAGAAGGGCGATACGCTGTCGGCCGTCTCCAAGCGTTTCTACGGCAAGGCGAAGTTCTGGCGCCAGATCTTCGAAGCCAACCGCGACACCATCGAGGATCCCGACCGGATCTTCCCCGGCCAGACGATCAAGCTGCCGGCGATCGATGTCGATGGCGACGGCGATCTCGACGACCCATCCGCTGGCTGATCGCGCATCACGCGACCGCCTTCGCACCAGAATTTCCATGACCGCATTGAGGATTCCATCCATGAATTGCACCCGTCTGCTCCAAAGTAAACTTTCCCATGCCCTGCTCGTCGCCGTGATCGGCAGCGTCGCCATCGTCGGCTGCAAGAAGAAAGAAGAAGCCGCGCCTGCGCCAGCCCCGACCATCACCGAGCCGGCAGCAACACCGCCGCCTGCACCGGCCGCCACCGCTTCGGTCGCCAGCGTCGATCTGGGCAATGCCGTCGGCACCGACATGAAGCTGACCGCGATGAGCGCCACGTTCAAACCGAAGGACACCATCACCGTGTCGATCGGCACCACGACCAGCGACCCGGCAGCCACCGTCGCCGGCAAGGTCGGCGCCAAGTGGACGTATCTCAACGGCACCGAAGTCATGGTCGTCTCCGAAGAGACCAAGGACCTGAATCTCACCGGCAGCGGTTCCACCAACTTCCAGATCGCCAAGCCCGACGGCTTCCCGGTCGGCAAGTACAAGGTCGAAGTGTCGTTGAACGGCGCGGTGGTGCAGAGCAAGGACTTCGAAGTCACCAAGTAAACGCGGCGCTTCGCAGTTCGAACAGAAGGGCGTGGCTTCGGTCGCGCCCTTCCGCTTTTTTGCGGTCCGCTTTTGTGCGATGCGATTCGCGCAGCGGCGATGACCCCGATCCTTGTCATCCGGATGTACTGGATCGCTCCCGACAATTGGACTAGTGTCTTCCTGCCCCGCTTTTCCGGCGATCCGCGCGCTTGCCCCTGTGCGCTCGCGTCCGCCGTCGCCCCCCTTCCGCCCCCACTGGCGCGCGCCATGCCCTTCGAACTCACCATCAACGGCAAGCCGGTGCCCGTGGATGCCCCAGACGATATGCCGCTGCTGTGGGTGTTGCGCGACATCGCCGGGCTGACCGGCACCAAATACGGCTGCGGCATGGCCCAGTGCGGCGCCTGCACCGTGCATGTCGCCGGCCAGCCGATCCGCAGCTGCGTCACCCCGGCCAGCGCACTGGTGGGTCAGCCCATCACCACCATCGAGGGCGCCGGTGCGACCGGCCCGGTCGCCAAAGCGGTGCAGGACGCGTGGGTCGCCGGCGCGGTCGCGCAGTGCGGCTACTGCCAGAGCGGCCAGATCATGTCGGCGATCGCACTGCTGGGGAGCAACCGCAACCCCGGCGACGGCGATATCGATGCGGCGATGGCGGGCAACCTCTGCCGCTGCGCCACCTATCAGCGCATCCGCGACGCGATCAAGGTCGCGGCCGCGACGCTCGCGTAAGGAGAACGGATCATGTTCAACGGCCGCAAACTTCCGGCGATGCTCGCCGCTTCGATACCTTCATCGTCGACAGCCATTCTTTCGCGTCGACAGTTCATGTTCGGCGCGACCCTGATCGGCTCCGCGCTGATGGTCGGCTGC
>JANLSB010000050.1:0-2374 GCA_031362125.1 Lysobacterales bacterium
GGTCGTGCCGGCCGGCACGGTCACCGAGTAGGTCGCCGACGTGGTGTTGGTCGCCTGCGACGGCAGCGCGACGTTCAGAACAACGGTGCTCGTCGGCGGCGGAGTGGTGCCGCCGGACAGCGAGTACAGCAGACGGTTGGGCGAACCGGTGCCGGGACTGCCGACCTTGTTGGGGGTCGAGTTGTTGACGATCGCCGTGGTCACCTGCGACGGAGTAGCGGTGGGGTTGTTGGCCAGATACAGCGCCGCGACGCCGGCCACGTGCGGCGATGCCATCGAGGTGCCGCTGATGGTGTTGGTCGCGGTGGTGCTGGTGTACCAGGCGGAAGTGATCGACGAGCCCGGAGCGAAGATATCGAGGCAGGTGCCGAAACTGGAGAACGAGGAGCGCGCATCGGTGTTGGTGGTGGAGCCGACGGTGATCGCCGATGGTGCGCGTGCCGGCGAGTAGTTGCAGGCGTTGTCATTGCTGTTGCCTGCCGCGACCACCACGGTGACGCCGGCAGCGGTCATGCGCGCAACGGCGTCGTCGGTGGCCTGCGAAGCGCCGCCACCCAGGCTCATGTTGGCGACCGCGGGCTTGATGTGGTTGTTGGCCACCCAGTCCATGCCGGCGATCACGCCGGAGTTGGAGCCGGAGCCGGTGCAGCCGAGCACGCGGACCGGATGGATGGTTACGCCCTTGGCCACGCCGTAGGTGGTGCCGCCGATGGTGCCGGCGACGTGCGAACCGTGGCCGTTGCAGTCGTTGGCGTTGCCACCGCTGGTGACGGCATCGAAGCCGTTACCAATACGGCCGGTGAACTGGGTGTGGGTCAGCAGCACGCCGGTGTCGATGATGTAGGCATGCACGCCGGACGCGGTGGTGTCGTAGGTATAGGAGCCGCTCAGCGGCAGATCGCGCTGATCGATGCGGTCGATGCCCCAGGTGGCGCCGGTCTGGGTGGCATTGATCGAGACATAGCCGTCTTCTTCGACGTAGGCGACGTTCGGGTCGGCGAGCAGGCGGGCGAGCGCGGCGTCGTCTGCTTTGGCCACGAAACCGCGCAGTGCGCGATCGAAGCTGCGCACGACTTTGGCGCGATGCTTGCCTGCCATGCCACGGGCGACGACGGATACCCGGGCTGCGCTGCTGCGCTCGCCGGCGAGGCTGGCCGCGCCTTCTTTAAGCACGACGATGTACTGGCCGTTGATGGGGGCTCTGGCGGTCCGGAAGTCGGCGGAGAACGCCGGCAGGGCCGCTAGGACGAGGGATGCTCCGATCGCTGCTGACAACAATGAGACTCGATGTTTCACGGTCACTCCTTGGTGGATGGTCATGGCAGATGGTTCTTGTGGGGCGCGTCGAAACAGGCGAACGGCGCGCAGTGTGCGGATTGCCGCAACGCAAAACTTGCCCAGATGCAAAAGGCACTGGTGAGCAAGTCTGGCGATTGGACGAATCGGCCTGTCCGCTGGCCGGTATCCATGCGGCGATTTCCCCTTGATCCGCAACCGAAACGTATGCGACTTCGGCGATCCGATCAAGCCGCATCGCAACATCCGCAAGCCATACGCGAAGATGCGGATGCGTATCCAATGATCCGCATCGGCAGCTCCGATTCCGCACGAATGAAATGCGCGAAAAAAATTTTCCCAGGCATCTGGAAAAACCTTTTTTTCATGGCTTTTTTCGCCGCCTTGTCGATCCATCGCTCGATCCGGCGAAAATCTCCGCCCGAACGATGCGGGGCACATTGTTTCCGCAGCAATGTGTCGCAAAATACTCAACACTCGACATGCGCGGGGTCGTGCTTCATGGTGCGAAAAAGTTCCGCACCGCACAAAAAAGCCCCGGCTTGCGCCGGGGCTTGTAGTAATCACGAAACGTAATATCAAAAGATCAGAACGTGATGCTCCAGCTGTCGATACGGCCGGTGTCGGCATTGGCGTTGTCGTTGACGCGAAGCCGCCAGTTGCCGTTGATCGTTTCGGCGGACAGATTCACGCTGTAGGTGGTGATGATGTTGTCGGCGCTGTTGCCGGTACGGTCATGCAGCACGTAGGCGGTACCGTCCGGCGCGATCAGGCTCACTTTCAGATCGCCGATGTAGGTGTGAAGGATATTCACGGCCACCGGCGTATTGGCCGGTGCGTTGCCGCTGCGGCCGGTCACTCTGATCGGGCTGTTGACCGTCGCGTTGTCGTTGATCGGATAGTCGGTGTTGTTGGTGTAAGTCTGTGTACCCGCCGCATTCACGGTCACCGAACTGGACTTGGCGTTGGAAGCGCCGCTGTTGTCGGTCACGGTGAGAGTGACGGTGTACGTGCCGGACCCGGCATAGGTCTTGCTCGGATTGGTCACCGTCGATGTGGTGCCGTCGCCGAAATTCCA
>JANLSB010000714.1:0-1962 GCA_031362125.1 Lysobacterales bacterium
GGAGCCTTTTCTGGCCAGCTACGAGGCGAAGTACCACGGCAAACCGGCCGGCACCGCAACGATGCGGGTGGTTCACGGTCACGGGACGCTGTGGCGCGTCGACCTCGGCATCGAAGGCCGTCGCGGCCTGGCCGGCGTGCTGGGCCTGAATCTTCAGCAGAGCACCGCCTTCGATGTCATCGGCGACGCTTATCGCCCGCTCGGCCAGAGCACCGTCCGCAAGGGCCTGTTCCTGGGGCGGAAATCGGTCGGCACCTACGACTGGGACAAGGCCAGCGCGCGCTGGCAGGGCGACCTCAAAGCGCAGCACAAGCAGCCCGTCGCGCTGCAGCCGGGCGACATGAGCGGCCTGCTGATCAATCTCGCGATCATCCGCGACGCGCGCCCGGGGGCCGTCCTGCGCTATCGTTTCGTCGAAGGCGGCCGGGTGCGCGACCATATCTATCAGGTCGCGGCCGAACCGGAAACGGTAACGCTAGGCGAATTGAGCTACACAACCCTGCGTGTCGCCCGCAGCAACGGCGGCGACGACGACACCGTCGTATGGGTCGCCAAAGGCGTACCGACCCCGGTGCGCATCCTGCAGCGCGAGGATGGCGAGGATGCCGTCGATCTGCGTCTGATCGAATACAAGTGATACAACTCCAAGGAACACCATGACTTCCGCACGCGTCGCCGCCCTCCTCCGCAGCCTGCTGCTCACCTCTACGCTAGCGGCTTCTGCACACGCGGCGCCCGCGCACGCACTCGAACCTTTCGCCGCAGACTACGAAGCCAGCTACATGGGTCTGTCCGCCAACGGTCGCATGACCATCGAGCCAGTGGGCGCGCACCAGTGGAAATACACGCTGAAGATCAGCAATCAGGTTGCGCAGCTGAATCAGGCCACGGTGTTCGAAGACCGCGACGGCCAGTGGCGTCCGCTCACCGGCACCGATGCATCGCTGCTGCTGATCAAGAAAATCCGCCGCAACGCGATCTACGACTGGGCCAAGGGCGAAGCGCGCTGGAGCGGCGACGTGAAACCCGAACGCGCCGGCCCGATACCGCTGCAGACCGGCGATGTCGACGGTCTGCTACTGAATCTCGCCATTGCCCGCGATGCCCTTGCCGGCAAGCCGCTGCGCTATCGCATGGTCGATGAAGGCCGCGCCAAATCGATGAACTTCACTGTGGCCGGCAAGGAAACCATCACGATCGGCGGAAAACCGCGTCAGGCCACCAAACTTGTCAGCAGCAATGGCAACAAGCAGATGCTGATCTGGGTAGTCGAAGGTCTGGCCTTGCCAGCACGCATCCTGCAGCGCAAGGACGGCAAGGACGATATCGATCTGAAAATCGTGTCGGTGCGCTGAAGACTTTCGCCAGCATTCAACCGGAAGCCGGCCCCAGGAAGACGACCAAAGTCTTCCAGGTGGCCACGACGAACACCGACAGCGCGACGATATCGACCCAGAAATCGAGCCAGCTCATATCGGTGATGCGGCCCCATATCCGGTAGCGCCAGGTTTTCTTGAATGCCGGTTTGTTTTCGCCAGCATAGAGATGCCAAGCGCCCCATTTGTTGATCAGCGCCAGCACGACCTGCAACGCAACGCCCAGTAAGAACAGAGTGACGATGGTCGATGCAGACTCTGATTTCCCGATCTTCTCGGTGACCTTGTCATTGGTCATGAAGATCACCGGCGCGCCGATGCCATAGGCGACCAGCCATGCCCTCAATGTACGGGCATAGTCGAAATAGTTGTCGAGATGGATCGCTTCTTCGCTTTTCCCGCCTTTCGCGGCGGCTTTGCCTTGCTTCGCGGCATTCATCACGGCACCTCTCCATTTCCAGACCACCGCAAGCCCACCCGGCCCATGTACCAAGACTCAATCGATCCTTCTGATCTTCGCGCCCAACGCCGACAACTTGGCTTCGATCCGCTCATAGCCGCGGTCAAGGTGATAGACCCGGCTCAC
>JANLSB010000073.1:0-1800 GCA_031362125.1 Lysobacterales bacterium
GTGAAGGGAAACAAAGAAAACCGCAAGAACAAGGTCGAAGAGACCGCCACCTATTGGGGTACCGCTTGGGCGACGATCGCGCTGCTGAAGACATTGCCTAAGCCAAAGTGACGAGCTGGGAGCGACGCTCCTGCGGAGCCGCGAGCAGCAACGGATCGTTCCTTCACGAGATCAACCGTTAGCGGCTCGGCAGGAGCCTCGCCCCACTGCTGTAAACATCATTTGGCGTCTTGCAGTATACGGTAGATGGAGGTGTGGCCGCCGGCGATTGGTTTCTTCGGCGTGGCGGGTGGCGGTCGTTTTTTAGGGGGCGCTTTGAGCCAGCGGTTGTGCCATTCGTGGCGGAGGAGTTGCGTCAGGTGGCGGCGCAGGTCGGCCCCCTTGTTGAAGGTGGGGATGGTTATCGTGAGGTTCAGTTTTTCGGCGATGGTGTGCAGGGAGGTCAGTTCTCGGTGAACGTCTTTGAACAACAGTTCGCTGGAGATCGTCGCAGGCGAGCGCCGTTGGGCGGCCGCGATGTAACCGCGGGTGACCTGAATCAGGTTGTAGAGCAACATGCAGAACGCGCCCTGAAAGATCGTGCCCTGGGGACTGCTGCTGATCAATTGCTGCAAATGAAACACTTCCGTTACTTGCTGAAAGACGCGCTCGATGTTCCAACGGAGGCGATATGTTTCGAGCAAGTCGGTAGCGGGAAATTCAGCCGCGTCGAGCAGATCGGTCACCAGGATCAAAGCTTCTTCGCCGGGCCGGGTGAGCGTGATCATTCGCACATACAACCGTTGCTTGTTGCTGGGCGCTCCGAGCCAACCCCATTCCTCTCGATACGAGCGCCGCTCAGCATCGACGCCGTGCCGTGGCGCGCGTTCGGGATCGGCGTAGAACTTGTTTTTCGGATGAAATCGCAGGAGAAAATGATCGCCACCCTCCTGAAATCGCCGTGTTTGCACCAGGTCGCAGAACTGACTGTCGCACACGTAGAGGCACTTGAGTTTCGTGCGCATCCGGAGTTGCGGCAACAGATCGGGGATCAGCGGCGCATCGTTGGTCTCGCCGTCCAAGTGCGCATTCATCGCGGCGATCAACCCCGTCCGCAGATTCAACCCGGCCAGCGCTTTGCCGCCGAGCGGCGAGCCGGCGTAAACCCGCGCCGGCTTCAATCGCTTGGCGACATTCTTGAGCTTCTTGCCGTCGATGACGTAGACCGCGAACTGCTGCAAACAGACCGGCAACTCCTGCGTCGCCCGCACCGGAAACATTTCCAGCAAGCGGTCCGTCGCGTGACTCAACAACGCGTTGCTCAAGCCGATGGGAATCCGCCGCAGCTTGCCATACACGGCCTGCCGCGACGCCTCCAGTTCGTCGCATTCTTCAAGACGAATCAGCGCCTGCCGCGCGCTCCCTTCGTGTTCGAGCAACGCATCGGCAATCAACTGCACCAGGCTCGAAAAACTCACCAGGCTCGCATACGACCGCCCCCGATGCTCCTCGAAAACTCCTTCGAGAAACGACTCCTCGGTGGCCCACGCCAACAACGACAGCACACCCTCTGCCAGCGGCAACGACTCCAACAACTTCCGAGACAGGCCATCCATGGCGTTCCTCCAATCCAAAAACCGGGCATCCCATGCCTCACAAGTTTCCTGATTGCAAGAACTTAAGTAAAGAGAAGATGTTTACAGCAGTGGCCTCGCCCTCCCAGCGAACGCGCTCGCCCTCCCAGAGAACGCCATCACCCTCTCGCGTCTCCGCCTTCCCCAATTGCTCCTGCGAAACTACCATGCAGGCTTGCCATTTTTG
>JANLSB010000075.1:0-1644 GCA_031362125.1 Lysobacterales bacterium
ATATATCCCAAGCTGCGGAGTTTTGCGGTTACACCATGCTCAGATACCATTGATATGTGTCTTCAATACCTTGCCTTAACGGAATCGTGGCTTCCCAGCCCAGCTCGCTAAGGCGGGATACATCCATCAGCTTTCGCGGCGTACCGTCGAGCTTTGATGTGTCAAAACTTATGGTTCCCTTATATCCAACAACTTCCGCAATCATCTTGGCAAGTTCCGATATTGGAATATCATTACCGCATCCTATATTTATATGACTTTGCATGGGACTAGTGTGTGTTTGGTATCTTTCGGCGGATAAATCCATGACGAACAGGGCAGCTTCAGCCATATCATCAACATGGAGAAACTCGCGCCGTGGTGTCCCCGAACCCCATACCGCAACCTCGTCAGTTCCTGTCGCAACCGCTTCATGAAACCGCCTGATCAACCCCGGCAAGACGTGCGAGTTTTCGGGATGAAAATTGTCACCTGGCCCGTATAAATTGGTCGGCATTACGCTTCGATAGTCGGTGCCATATTGCCGGTTATAGCTTTCACACAGTTTGATACCGGCTATTTTTGCGATAGCATAAGGTTCATTGGTAGGTTCTAGCGGACCCGTCAGCAATGCCAATTCGTTCATCGGCTGCTCCGCATCGCGCGGATAAATGCACGACGACCCCAGGAAAAGCAGCTTTTTTACACCGCTTTGATATGCCTCGTGAACAACGTTATTCTGGATCATGAGATTGTCGTAGATGAAGTCCGCAGGATATGTGCTGTTGGCATGGATCCCGCCAACTTTAGCTGCGGCGAGTATGACGGCATCGGGCTTCTCTGCTTGCATGAAAGCTCGGACAGCTGCTTGGTCGCGTAGGTCGACCTTTGAGCGCGAGCTGGTAATCAATTCAACATCGCGCGCTTCCAACTTGCGCTTGATAGCGGACCCGACCATGCCGCGATGCCCTGCAATGAAAATCGCCAATGTCTTAGCCTTCGTAGCTGATAGGGATTTCGTAGCCATGGGCCCTCAAAAGCGCATGTCTTTGCGCGGTTTTTAGGTCTTCGGCCATCATCTCGCTGCACATTTGCTGGACGGTGATTTCCGGTTGCCAGCCTAGTTTCTCCTTGGCCTTCGACGGATCGCCCAGCAAAGTATCAACCTCCGTCGGACGGAAATAGCGTGGATCGATCTTGATGATGACATCGCCCGCTTTAACGGCCGGAGCGAAATGCCCTGTCACCGATGCAACTCTCGCTTGGGTGTCAATCCCGTCACCGTCAAACTCTAACTCAATTCCGATTTCTTCTGCCGCCCACAGAATGAATTGCCGGACCGAGTATTGTACCCCAGTCGCAATGACGAAATCATCAGGCTCCTCTTGTTGCAGCATCAGCCATTGCATACGCACATAATCTTTAGCGTGCCCCCAGTCGCGCAATGCGTCAATATTGCCCAAGTAAAGGCAGGCTTCCAAACCTTGGCCTATATTTGTCAAACCCCGTGTAATTTTGCGTGTGACGAAAGTTTCCCCACGTCTGGGACTTTCATGATTGAAAAGGATACCGTTGCAGGCATACATCCCGTAGGCCTCGCGGTAGTTGACCGTTGTCCAATAAGCATACAACTTCGCGACTGCATAAGGTGAACGCGGGTAAAAT
>JANLSB010000087.1:0-3444 GCA_031362125.1 Lysobacterales bacterium
GCAAACCGGCATACGCCAGCATCGCGACGATACCGAGCGGGACCAGCGACGGCTGCAGCGTGAGCATCACCGCCAGGGTGAACACGCCCATGACGCCGTCAAGCAGGCCTTCTACGAAACCGGCGGTGACCACACGCTGCACGTAGGTCACCGACCAGAATTTCGCGGCCACTTCGCCGATGGAGCGCGATTCGAAGAACCGCATCGGCAGCGATGTCAGATGTGCGAACAGGTTCGACAACCACATCACATTGAGGTGCTCGCCGAAGACGATCAGCGCGTGAGTGCGCGCAAAAGAAAGCGCACCCTGCAGCAGGGCGATGGCGACGAAGATCGCGACCAGCGGCAGCAGCAGGTTCCTGTCGAACTCGGGAATGGCACGATCGACGCCGATCTTGAGCAGCAGGGGCGCGAGGATCTGGCAGACCTCCAGCGCAAACGCGATCACCAGGATCGGCAGCGCGGCGCGCTTGATGCCTCTGATATCCCCCGTCAATTGCCGCAGACTGGCGCGTACCGGCGCGGGCGCTGAAGTGGGTGGATTGGCGGTGTCGGTCCGGGGAATCGCGGAAGAATTCATGCGCACTGCAGGCAATGGAAAGGATCGACCGGAGGATCGGTCGGAACAAACGGTCGGCATGGAAGACAAAACATGGCGCCCGTAGGATTAGCGTAAAAGAGCAGTCAGCAGGATCATCCGATCAGATCACTCGATCGGAGCCCGCCCAATAAGAGCAGCCGGCAGGATCAACCGATGAGATCGGCCGACAGGATCCGCCTGGAAGATCGGCTGGAGCGCCGCAGGACTGCGGCGCTGATCACGCCTGGTAGCGTCAGCGACGGAACAGCGCGGCGGCGAACATCGACGCGTAACTGTCGCTGCCGAAATCGATCCGGGCTTCGAAGCGTGCCTCGGGAAGCGGCCGGCAGTGGCCACGCCGCGAGGGCTCGATGACCATGCGGATCAGATGGATCGGTGGGCCTGATGTCGGCACGGCACCTGGTTGCTGTGACATCCCTGCGACATGGCCTTGGATTCGACACGTAGTTTGTGCCGTGTTCGTCAGCACCTCGAGTCCGATCGGCTGACCGACCTGCAGACGCTTCGTGACCCCGCGGGCGATCGGCAAGCTCAGGGCGACGGTATCCTGCTCGAATTCGATATCGGCCGAAGATACGTGCAGCACACGCGGGTAGCGGGCCAGCGAGATGATCGCGAACAGAGCGACCATCGTCGTGATCGCGAAGACGCTCGCCCAGCGCACTGAAGCAGAGGTGGGAAGTACGGATGGATCCCGCGCCGCCAGTTCGTGGCTGTCGACGCCACGTCGCGACGGACCGGCAGCGCGAGCATCGGCCGGATCGGCGACGGATGAATCTCTCTGGATGTTCATGGCCACTCTATTTCGCCTCGTTTCTGCGGCCCGATACCGTCCAGGCGTCGTGGCGCATTTTTCTTCGCACGGTTTCTTGCGGCTGAGGATCCTAACATGAACAATGAACATATGAATTGTCCGGTTTGCACGCCCGGCATGTGATCCTTTCGATCCGCTTTTTACGCTGATTGGCATACCGGAGCTCCGGCCTGAAGTATCGGAACAGAAACCATGGAATCATCGAGTGAGACAGACTTTCGCAAGACGGTCCAGGCGCGCGACAGCGGCCTGTGCGTGATCTGCGGCGACGCCGCATCCACAGTCCAGGACATCATGGACCGTCGTCTCTGGGACGATGGCGGGTTGTACGCGGACAACGGTGCATCGTTGTGCCATTTCCACGCGGCCGAGTGTCTGGCTACGCGCATCGATCTCGAAACGCTACGCGTCGCCGCCGGCGTGCCGCTGTGCATACCCCCGCAGCTCTACGCCATGCAGCGCTACGACCGCTGGGGCAACCCGGTGCTGAAGGACGGCCGCCGCGCGCGCGGAGAACTGTTCTTCCATCCCGACGTGCAGCGCCAGGTCCGCGTAGCCGGCCTGCTCGATTCTTTCAGTCATTGGGTCAAGTATCCGCGTACGTATCTGCTGCCGTGGTCCGAGTCCACCAATGAGGGGGAACGCGACCTTGCCTCGATCGAACCGTTCATGGGCCGCCGCGTGGTCCTGACCGAAAAAATGGATGGGGAAAATGTCACCCTCTATCGCGATTTCATGCATACGCGCAGCGTGGAAACCCACCGCCACGCCAGCCGCGAATGGCTCGAATGGCGCTGGCAGGAAATCCGCGAACGCATTCCGCCGGGCTGGCGCATCTGCGGCGAGTACGTGTTCGCCAAGCACACGATCGAATACGCCAACCTACCCAGTTACTTTCTCGGTTTTTCGGTCTGGAACGAGCGCAATGTTTGCCTCGACTGGGACGCCACTCGTGCGTTCATGGACATCATCGGCATGGCCTGCGTGCCCGTCCTCTACGACGGCATCTTCGATCTCTCGCGCATCGACGAGGTCTGGCGACGCCATGGCGGGCCGCACAGCGAAGGCTACGTCATGCGTCTGGCCGATGAGATTCCGTATCGCGATTTCCGCCGCCTCGCCGGCAAATTCATCCGCGCGGACTATCGCCAGAGCGAACCGGTGAAACGCAACATCCAGCACGGCGAACCGATCCGTAGCAACGCCCTGATCGACCCGGCAGGGACGCAGGGCTGATCGCCGCTTGCCGGCCATGACGCGACGCCGCTCGACGGCTCGTCATTCGCAGATCCGTCGCGACCTGAACGGTTTGTGTCGATAACGGACGACACCGGCACAAGTCGCATGCACGTGTTCGCGATAGCGCGCCTGCGAAGAGGGGTTGCGCGAACCGCTTTCGGGGACGTCGGTGTTGGGCGGTGTGCCGGTGCGGCTGCAGCCGGTGCTTGAGTGACTTTGCCTGGACTGTGCGAGTCGAACGACTCGCCGCTCTCAACCTTTTCCGAGCATGTCTCTCTGGTAGAGCCTGGAGCCTTTTCCGCGCTGGGCCGTGGAAAATGTTCCAGGCTTCAAGCCAGATCTGCCAGCCGCTTCCTGCTGGCTTTCAACTGCTGCGCCTTGCACGGTATGTAACGCCAGAATCAGGCCGGCCTTGGCCGACGCCACGATGCGGGGGCGGCTTGAACGAATGGTCAGGTGGCACTCGCAGGATCATCCGGAGTAGCGGCGATGATTCAGGGATTCGGCTTCGGCCGGTGAAGCGCACAGAGTTTGTTGCCATCGGGATCGCGCACATAGGCCAGATGCAATGTACCTGACGGGCCTTCGCGCAAACCCGGGGGTTCTTCGATCGAGGTGCCTCCGTGCGCAACAGCCGTGTCATGAAACGCCAGAACCTGCTCTGGTGAGCTGCACTTGAAGCTGATGGTGCTGCCGTTGCCGCAAGTTGCTTCCTGTCCGTCTATCGGCTGGCTGACACAGAAAGTTGCACCATCATGCCGGTAGAAAAGTCGATTTTGTCCGGTCTTCG
>JANLSB010000089.1:0-1698 GCA_031362125.1 Lysobacterales bacterium
GTATGTCAACGGCCGTGCGGTGCGCGATCGCAGCGTCGCGCATGCGGTGAAACAAGCGTATGCCGACGTGCTGTTCCACGGCCGGCAGCCGGCCTATGTGCTGTTTCTCGAAGTCGATCCGCGTCGGGTCGATGTCAACGTGCATCCGGCGAAGCATGAAGTCCGTTTCCGCGATGCGCGGCCCATTCATGATTTCGTCTATCGCACGCTGCACGCCGCGCTTGCGCAGACCCGCGCCGGCATCACCGCGGGCGTGGCCGATGGGGCGCTTGCGATGGTGGCGGATTTTCCGGGCCAGCTCGTGAGTGGCGCCGCTGTGCCGCAATCGGGCGGGCAAAGCGCTGGCATGCCGCAATGGAACCGACCGATGCCGCAGACCGGGCTCGGTCTGCGCGTGGGCGAAGCTCGTGCCGCCTACACAGCGTTGTATGCGCCTTCGTCGTCTCCGCAGCCCGCGATGCGCCCGTTGCCCGAGGCGGTTGAAGGTGAGGTGCCGCCGCTCGGTTATGCCATCGCGCAGCTGCACGGCATCTATGTGCTGAGCGAAACCGCCGATGGCCTGATCGTGGTCGACATGCACGCCGCGCACGAGCGCATCGGTTACGAGAAGCTCAAGACCGCGCACGACAGCGTCGGCCTGCGCATGCAGCCGCTGCTGGTGCCACAGACCATCGCAGTGTCGGAGCGCGAAGCGGACACCGCCGAGCGCGAAGCCGAAACCCTGTCGGCGCTGGGCTTCGAGATCACCCGCAGCGGTCCGCAGAGTCTGACCCTGCGCGGCGTTCCGGGATTACTCGCCGACGGCGAGGTCGAAGCGCTGTTTCGCGACGTGATCGCCGATCTGGTCGAACATGGCGAATCCCGCCGTGTCGCTGCTGCGCGCGACGAGTTGCTGTCGACGATGGCCTGTCATGGCGCCGTGCGAGCCAATCGTCGGCTGAGTGTTCCGGAGATGAATGCGCTGCTGCGCGAGATGGAAGCCACCGAGCGTTCGGGGCAGTGCAACCATGGACGCCCGACCTGGGCGAAATTCACACTGGGCGAGATCGATCGCTGGTTCTTGAGGGGGCGTTGAACATGGAAACGATCCAGATGCGTAACACAAGCCTCGTACGCCGAGCCGGCGCCACCTTTGCGCGCGTCGCGACGCTGTGGCTGCTGTTGGCGACGGTTTCCGCGTGCGGCGACAAGAAAAAGGCCGAAGACGCGCCGCTCAGTGCAGCCGAGGCACAGTATCTGTCCGAGGAGAATCTCTGGCGCATCCAGCGTCAGGAAGAACTGACCAAACCGGACGGCTGGACCAGCCTGGTCGGCCTGCACTGGCTCACGCTGCAGTCGCACTATGTCGGCAGCAGTGCGCGCAGCGGTATCCGCATCGCGATCGGTCCGGAGGCGCTGGGCATGTTCCAACGCAGAGGCGGGAAAGTGTTCTTCACGCCGGAGCGTGGGCTGGCGCTGACGCTGGACGATCAGCCGTTGAAAGGACGCGTCGAGATGAAGGACGACAGCAATGGGCCGGCCAGCGTGCTCGGCTTCGATGAAGGCAAAGGCAAGCTCACCGTGATCGAACGTGGCGGCAATCGTGCGCTGCGGGTGAAACATGCCGACGCACCGACGCGGACGCAGTTCAAGGGCCTCGATTACTGGCCGGCCAACCGCGACTGGCGTGTCGAAGCGACCTTCGTTCCGAATCCTGTC
>JANLSB010000128.1:0-2196 GCA_031362125.1 Lysobacterales bacterium
ACCGACCGCCGTCAGCGTGGTCAGCCGCAGCGGCTCGCGCTCGCTGGACCGCGCCGCCGTGCAGGCCGCGAAGCGCTGGCGCTTCCGTCCGGCGCAGCAGAACGGCCGCGCGGTGGCTGCAGCGGTGGAAGTGCCGATCGCGTTCACGCTCGAAGGAAGATGAATTTTTCTGTGGGAGGGGCTTCAGCCCCGACTGCGGCATTGGATCTGGTCGGGGCTGAAGCCACTCCCACAAGGATTATCTGGCTGCCTCACGCAGCGAAAACCCCACATCACGCGCCAACGTATCGAATCCAGGAAACGACGTCGCGACGTTCGCGATATCGCCGATCGTGAATTCGCCGTTGCAGCATTGACCGGCAATCGCCGATGCCATCGCGATGCGGTGGTCGCCATGACTATCGATGACGACCGGCGTTGCGGGATCGACGACGAAACGCCCGCCGTGAATGATCGCGCCATCGTCGAACTCGTCGACGCGGATTCCCAGCGCCCGCAGCGCGGACGACATCGTGGCGAGGCGGTCGGATTCCTTCACCCGCAGTTCGGAAGCGCCGCTGACGCGGGTACTGCCGGTCGCGCAGGCCGCAGCCACGAACAGCGCCGGAAACTCATCGATCATGTCAGGCACGATGTCTTCAGGCACATCGATGCCCTGCAACTGCGTCGCACGTACGCGCAGATCGGCGACGGCTTCACCGCCCTGATTGCGGGCGTTGTTCTCGACGATATCGGCACCCATCATCCGCAGCACGCGCAACAACCCGGTACGGCGCGGATTCATCCCCACCGCTTCGAGGGTGAGATCGGAGCCCGGAATCACGCTGGCCGCGACCAGAAAGAACGCCGCCGACGAGAAATCCGCGGGCACCGACACGTCGGTCGCGCGCAGCGCGTGTCGCCCGTCCGCGCCGCCGCGTATGCGCGCGAGGCCGGGCGAGAACTCGATCGGCCATCCGAACGCGGACAGCATGCGCTCGGTGTAATCACGGGTCGGATGCGGCTCCCGCACAACCGTGTCGCCAACGGCGTAAAGCCCGGCCAGCAACAGCGCGGATTTCACCTGTGCGCTTGCCACCGGCAATGTGTAGTCGATGCCGTGCAGTACGCCTGCACCGTAGATCCCAAGCGGCGGCAGACCGCCGGATTCGCTGTCGATCACAGCGCCCATCTTCGACAACGGTTCGATCACCCGACGCATCGGCCGCTTCGACAGCGAAGCGTCGCCAATCAGCGTGCTGTCGAATACCTGCCCCGCCAGCACGCCTGCCAGCAGACGCATTCCCGTGCCGGCATTGCCGCAGTCCAGCGCATCGGCGCTGGCGCGCAGCCCGCGCAGCCCCACGCCATGCACGATCCGCGACTGCGGCGATGGCGCTTCTATCTTTACGCCGAGCTGCTGGAATACCGCTGCGGTGGCGCGCGTATCCTCGCCTTCGAGAAAGCCATCGATCCGCGACACGCCCTCGGCCAGCGAGGCCAGCATGATCGCGCGGTGCGACACGGACTTGTCGCCGGGTACGCGGATACGGCCGGTGAGCGGCTTGCCTGCGCTGACGATCCAATCGGATGTGTTCCCACTGCTCATGCCAGCACCTCGTCGAGCGCCGAGAGCAGCCGGCGGTTTTCGTCGACATTGCCGACGGTGACGCGCAAACAGTGGCCCAGGCCATAACCGATCATCGGCCGCAACACCACGCCAATTCCGCACAGCGCCGCTTCGATCGCGGCAACGCGGCCGTTGTCGCCGGGTTCGGCGAACTGCGTGAGCAGAAAATTCGTCTGCGACGGAAACACCATCAAACCGCGCGCGCGCAATGCAGACGCGAGCGCCTCGCGCTGCTCGGCGTTGCGGACGATCACCCACTGCAGATGTTCGTCGTCGCCCAGTGCTGCCTCGGCTGCGGCCAGACCGGCGCTGTTGACGTTGAAGCTTTCGCGCACGCGTTCCATCACCGCGATCAGTCCTGGATGCCCGATGGCGAAACCGATGCGGAGGCCGGCCAGCGCATAGGCCTTGCTGAAGGTGCGGGTGACGACCAGATTCGGATACTGCGTCCGCAAGCTGAGTGCCGAAGCCCATTCGGGCGCATCGACGAACTCGGCATAGGCTTCATCGACCACGACCACGACACTCGCAGGCACTTTCGCCATGAAAGCGGCGAAATCGTCGGCGCCGTACCAGGTACCGGTCGG
>JANLSB010000144.1:0-2307 GCA_031362125.1 Lysobacterales bacterium
TCAAACCCTTCGGCCTGTGGTCCCACGTCACCCCCAGCCAGATACCCATCGCGTTCAAGGCACAGCAGCGGATCGGGCGCGCGATCCTCGACTGATCGCGCCGCACCCGGCGCAGACCCGGTCGCCCGGGCTCAGGACGCGCCCGGACCGCGCATCGGCAGCGGGCCATGAGCCGTACGGCCGCAATGGGCCTCGGCGACCCGGACGGCAGACGGTATAATCGCGAAATCGTCCGATTTCCCTCTCACGGCACCTGCGCGCATGCGCAGGTGCCGTTGTCTGTCCGCGGAGCCCCCATGTCCCAATACATCTACACCATGAACGGCGTCAGCAAGACCGTGCCGCCGAAACGCCAGATCATCAAGGACATCTCGCTGTCGTTCTTCCCCGGCGCCAAGATCGGCCTGCTCGGCCTGAACGGCGCAGGCAAGTCGACCGTGCTCAAGATCATGGCCGGCGTGGACACCGATTTCCAGGGCGAAGCCCGTCCCCAGGCCGGCATCAAGGTCGGCTATCTGGCCCAGGAGCCCGAGCTCGACCCGAACAAAACCGTGCGTGAAGCGGTGGAAGAAGGCGTCGGCGAGGTACTGCAGGCCCAGGCCGCGCTGGACCGGGTGTACGAAGCCTACGCCGAGGAAGGCGCGGACTTCGACAAACTCGCGGCCGAACAGCAGCGGCTGGAGGCGATTCTCGCCACCAACGACGCGCACATGCTGGAGCAGCAGCTGGAAGTCGCCGCCGACGCCCTGCGCATCCCGCCGTGGGACGCGAAGATCGGCCCGCTGTCCGGCGGCGAGAAGCGCCGCGTCGCGCTGTGCCGCCTGCTGCTGCAGAAGCCGGACATGCTGCTGCTGGACGAACCCACCAACCATCTCGACGCCGAATCGGTCGAATGGCTGGAACAGTTCCTCGCCCGCTATACCGGCACCGTGGTCGCCGTCACCCATGATCGCTACTTCCTCGACAACGCTGCCGAGTGGATTCTGGAACTCGACCGCGGCCGCGGCATTCCGTGGAAAGGCAACTACACCGATTGGCTGGTACAGAAGGGTGAGCGCCTGAAGCAGGAAGACAACCAGGAAAAATCGCGCCAGAAAGCGATCCAGCGAGAACTCGAATGGTCGCGGCAGAACGCCAAGGGTGGCCGCACCAAGGGCAAGGCGCGCCTGGCACGCCTTGAAGAGCTGCAGTCGGTCGATTACCAGCGCAGAAACGAAACCAATGAAATCTTCATCCCGCCGGGCGAGAGGCTCGGCAATTCGGTGGTCGAATTCAAGAACGTCTCGAAGAGCTTCGGCGACCGCCTGCTGATCGACAATCTCAGCATGCTCATTCCGTCGGGCGCCATCGTCGGCATCATCGGCCCCAACGGCGCCGGCAAGTCGACGCTGTTCAAGATGCTGATGGGCATGGAAAAACCGGACAAGGGCGAGATCGTGACCGGCCCGACCGTGAAGCTGGCCTATGTCGACCAGAGCCGCGACAAGCTCGAAGGCGACCACAACGTGTTCCAGGAAGTCTCCGGCGGCCTCGACATCCTCAACATCAACGGCATCGAGATCCAGTCGCGCGCCTACATCGGCCGCTTCAACTTCAAGGGCCAGGACCAGCAGAAAAAGGTCGGCACGCTGTCGGGCGGCGAACGCGGCCGCCTGCATCTGGCCAAGACCCTGCTGCAGGGCGGCAACGTGCTGCTGCTCGACGAACCCTCGAACGATCTCGATATCGAAACCCTGCGCGCGCTCGAAGATGCGCTGCTGGAATTCCCCGGCAACACCTACGTGATCTCCCACGACCGCTGGTTCCTCGACCGCATCGCGACCCACATCATCGCGTACGAAGGCGACTCGCACGTCGAGTTCTTCCAGGGCAACTACCGCGAGTACGAGGAAGACAAGAAGCGTCGCCTGGGCGAAGAAGGTGCCAAGCCGCATCGCCTGCGCTTCAAGGCCCTCAAGTGATCCAACGCCCGCCTTCATGGCGGGCGTTTCGCATCCGGCGCGGACCAATCTTCCGAACTGAGGCACAGTTCACCGGATCCACCTCGAATCGGTCACCGGACATCCTTACGCACGCCTTCCAACTTTGAAATCATGACCGACATCCAGAGCAAGCAGACGCCCGACCCGATGCGAGGCTTCATCGACCGACTCCGCGACCGTTGGGAACATGCCGATTCGCTGGTGTGCGTGGGCCTTGATCCCGAGCCGGCGAAATTTCCGGCGCAGTTCGCGCACGACCCCGATGCGATCTTCAACTTCTGTCGCGACATCGTCGACGCAACGGCGGAATACGCCTGCGCGTTCA
>JANLSB010000193.1:0-4767 GCA_031362125.1 Lysobacterales bacterium
CCGCGACCACGATCGGCGGTATGCGGCCCGGGTCGGAAATGGCATCGAGCAGCTCGACGAATTCCCCGACCCGCAGCGGCGCGCGGATCGAGCGCGTCATCGGGCCGGCGGAATCCTGCCCATACAGCAAGGCGACACACGAAGGTCGGCCAGTGCGTTCGGATTTCTGCATCGCCATGCGCGCGAACGGCGACTGCGGGTCGCACAGCGCCAGATCCGCATCGATCTCGTCGACGAAGCGCCATTCGGCATTGGTATTGCGGCTCACAACGCTCAGCAACGATTTGACCAGGGTTTCGTCGCGCAGCGAGAGCCCCAAAGCGGTCAAGGTCATGGCACGACGACGGCTCATGGCGCTCAGGCGCCGCCGATCGAGCTGTGTTCCGGTGAGTGCCGATCTTTGATTTCGCGCTGCAGCCCGATGAACTGGAAGACTTCGCCGGACTCGTCGACGACAGGCGAGATCAACAGCTCGTTCTGGAACGGCGAGCCGTCCTTGCGGTAGTTGCGCAGAACCACATGACAGCTCTGACGCAGCGCGACCGCTTCCCTGAGCTTCACGATGCCGGGTTGTTCCCGGTCCTCGCCCTGCAGGAAGCGGCAATTGCGCCCGACTGCCTCTTCCGCCGTGTATCCGGTCATCTGTTCGAAGCGCTTGTTGACGTAGACGATCGGCATCTCGCCCGAGCGGATGTCGACCACCACGACTGCGGTGTTGAGTGCATCCAGCTGATGGCGCAATTCGATGTAACGATCACGTGTAATGCCGAATTCCGTGATGTCGATCAGCGTCAACACCCGGAACCTGCCGTCTGCCCCGCGATCGAGCGTTCTGGCCTGGAACAGCAGAATGGTTTCGCGCCCGTCGCTCTTGCGGATGCGCGCTTCGGCCGCAGTCTCGGGAGCGTCGACCGAGAGCACCTGCGCTGCGCGATCCAACAGCAATTCACTCGCGAAGATGCCGCTGACATTCTGTCCAATCAGCGCGTCTGGATTCAGGTCGAGCTTTTCAGCGAAATCCCCACCCAGCACGATCACCTGTTGATCCGCATCGATCACGCACAGCCCGACCCGCGCGACCTGCATCGCATCGCGCATCAATTCGTTTTCAAAGACTCTGCCTGCAAGGCTCACCGCAACCCCCTGAGATGCACGCAATAGCAGAGACAAACGGAATCGCACGCACTGCGACCCGGCTATCCCCGCCGAAAGAATCATTCCCCGAGTAGCCGACAAGCAATAGGCATGCCAATAGCCGCATACCGGCGCATCCGTCGCAACCGATACGCTCAGCCAATCGCGATTGCGTGCCGGGCGGAAGGCTTTCGTGCCTCACGCACGATACGGGCGGGCCCCATCGCCGCCCTGTCTCGACGGGGCGGATTGTGCCGCTCGGCGTCACAGTGGCCGAACGCGCGGCTATCCGGCGCAGGACCTGGGTGCGCTCAGCGATTCCCGAACCACTGATTGGGATTCACCGGCTGGCCGTTGCGGCGCAGCTCGAAATACAGCGCCGGCTGCTCCAGGCCACCGGAGTTGCCGACCCGCGCCACCGCATCGCCGCGTTTGACCGTGTCGCCGACATCCTTGAGCAGGGATTCGTTGTGCGCGTACAGACTCAGATAGCCATTGCCGTGATCGACGATCAGGATCAGCCCGTAGCCGGTCATCCATTCGGCGAACACCACGCTGCCGTCGGCCGCCGCACGCACCGGTGCGCCCAGGCTGGCGGCGATGAGCAACCCACTGCTGGCGCGCCCGTCGGGCATGCGCCCGCCGAAGCCGGCGACGAGATTGCCCGACAGCGGCCAGCCCAGACCACCGACCCGCACCGGCGCGGCACTGGCGGTCTGGCGCGGTGGAGTGGCCTGCGCGGTGGCCGGTTTCGAGCCGTTCGCCTTCGCGCCGGCGGATCTGGAGCCATTGGATTTCGAAGCGGCCGCAGCGGCTTTTGCAGCGGCACGCTCTGCTGCAGCCCGCTCTGCCGCCGCGCGCGCAGCCGCCGCGCGCAGCCGGCCGATCACCTGCTGCAGCGCCTTGGCATCGCTGCCCAGTGCCTGTTCCCGGGCACTGCGGTCGCGATACTGCTGCTCGAGTTCGCCCAGGGTCACTGCACGCAACTTGCGGTCGCGGTCGAGCGCGGCGAGCTGCGTGCGTTGCCGTATGCGTGCGGCATCCAGCGCGGTGCGCTTCTCGACGATCTGGGTTTCCACTCGCGCCAGTTCGGCCAGCTCGGCGCTCAGCGCAGCGGCGCGCTGCAGCCGCTGCCGCTGCAGATAACCGTAGTACGTCATCTGGCGCTGGGCGTCGGCGATGCGATCCTGCGCCAGCATCACTTTCAGCGGCGCCTGATCGCCCTGCGCATAGGCGGCGCGCAGCAGTGCGGCCAACTCCCTGCGCTGCGCGGCCTGTTGGGCTTTCAAGGTCTGGCGACGTGCATCGAGCTGCGCCAGCGCATCCTGTTCGCGCGCGAGTTCGGTTTCGGCCACGTGCAGGGCGCGGCTGGAATCGGCGACGCGTTCGTCCACGGCGCGCAGTTCGCGACTAGCCGCGCCGCGCTGGCCTTCCAGTCGGCGGCGCTCCGCAGCGACGTCCTGCAGTTCGCGCTGGATCTTCTCAAGCCGACGCTGCGCTTCATGGCTGATGCTTTGCTGTGCAGCCAGCGGCAACGCCAGCGACAGCAGCAGCGCAACCGCAGCGACAGCGCGCAGCACTGGGCTCATCCGGCATCCAGCAGCGAGCGCCCGCTCATCTCCACCGGCTGCGGAAGACCGAGCAGATCGAGGATGGTCGGGGCCACATCGCGCAGCGCGCCGCCGGCACGCAGCCGCGCATCGGCGCGATCGCCGACGTAGACCAACGGCACCGGGCCGACGGTGTGCGCGGTGTGCGGCTGCCCGGTGTCGGGGTCGCGCATCATTTCCAGATTGCCGTGATCGGCGGTGACCAGCAGCGCGCCGCCGGCCGCGCGCACCGCGGCGTCGATCGCGCCGATGGCGATATCCACCGCCTGCGCCGCCAGGATCGCCGCCTGCAGGTCGCCGGTGTGCCCCACCATATCGGGATTGGCGATATTGCAGACCACGACATCGAATCGCGCGGACGCGATCGCATCGACCAACTTTGCGGTGAGTTCGGGGCAGCTCATTTCCGGCTGCAGATCGTAGGTCGCAACCTTCGGGCTGGGGATCAGGATGCGCTCCTCACCCGCGTACAGGTCTTCGCGCCCACCGCTGAAGAAGAAGGTGACATGCGCGTACTTTTCGGTCTCGGCGATGCGCAGTTGGGTCAGGCCGTGCGCGGCCAGCACTTCGCCCAGCGTGTTGCGCAGATCGTCCGCTGCGAACGCCACCGGCGCCGGCAGTTTGGCGTCGTATTCGCTGAGACACACGAAGCGCGAGAGCTGCGGTCGTCGCGTGTGAAAGCCGTCAAACGCCGCATCCACGAACGCAGCAGCGAGCTGACGTGCGCGGTCGGCGCGAAAATTCATGAACACGATCGCGTCGCCGTCGCACATGGGCACGGCGCCATCGATCACCGTCGGCGCGACGAATTCGTCGTTCTCGCCGCGCGCGTAGGCCGCTGCGAGCGCGCTCGGCGCATCCGGCGCGTGTTGATCGGCCTGCGCATCGACGATCGCATCCCAGCCACGGCGCAGACGGTCCCAGCGCTTGTCGCGGTCCATCGCGAAGTAACGGCCACCGACCGTTGCAATCCGCGCATTGCCCAACGCATCGCATTTCGCCTGCAGCGCGCGCAGGCTGGGTTCGGCCGAACGCGGCGGCGTGTCGCGGCCATCGAGGAAGGCGTGCACCGCGACCTTGGCGACGCCCTCGCGCGCGGCGAGTTCGAGCATCGCGAAGATATGCAGTTCGTGGCTGTGCACACCGCCGGGCGAGAGCAGGCCCATCACGTGCAGCGCGCCGCCGCTGGACTTGGCCGCAGCACAGGCCGCACGCAGTTCGGTGTTGGCGAAGAAACTGCCGTCCTCGATCGCCGCATCGACGCGGGTGAGGTCCTGATAAACGATGCGGCCGGCGCCGAGGTTCATGTGCCCGACTTCGGAATTGCCCATCTGGCCATCGGGCAGACCGACATGGCGGCCCTCGGTGTGGATCAGGGTGTGCGGGCGCTGCGCCCACAGCCGGTCCCAGTTCGGCAGCGTGGCCAGGGCCAGCGCGTTGTCGGCCGGGTCCTCGCGATAGCCCCAGCCGTCCAGGATGAGCAGTACCACAGGCTTCGGCGGTACGGCCGGCTTGGGACGGTGGGCGACAGCGGACATGTGACCTTCGGGGCTGTGACTAAGGGCAGATGCGATTGTAGCGAAGCGCCCGCATCCTACGCGTCACGGGGCCGCTCCGGGCCCCATCACGTTCATGAGGCCATCCCATGCGCCAGCCCACACTTCTCCTCGCCAGCGCCATCGCGCTCGTCCTGCTCGCGCCTGATGCATTCGCCGGCAAAAGCATCGAAAAGGTGATGGGCAGCATCACCGCGCAGGCGGGCGAAACCTACGACTCGCTGGAAACCGTCAACGGCAGCATCCGCGTCGAAACCGGCGCCACCACCGGCAACATCGAAACGGTCAACGGCAGCGTGCATATCGAAGCCGGCGCCAACGTCGGCAACGCCGAAACCGTCAACGGCAGCATCAAAAGCGACGGCAAGGGCAAGGCCGGTGCACTTGAAACGGTGAACGGCAGCATCCGCCTGGGCGAGCAGAGCCGCGTCGCCAGAATCGAAACCGTCAACGGCAGCGTGTTCACC
>JANLSB010000260.1:0-8244 GCA_031362125.1 Lysobacterales bacterium
CAGGATCGCGGCCGGCACGAAGGCGTGGCTAGTACACAGGGCAATCAGGTAAGCGATCGCCAGGACTGCGGGGAACAACAGCAGCGTCGCGCGGGACCGGTTGCCGGACTGACTGGGGACTCGGTTCAAGGCGGGCCGCGCTCGGGAGTGGACGGGGCTTATTCTCCGCAGCAAGTCCGATCGAGCCATTGGACATCGTCAACCCTTTGGCAAGACAGCCGTCATCACCGGCAAGTCTGTGGATTGAGCACTGACAACCGAAAGCGTACAATTTCAGTCCTGTTTCAATCAGGCGCGACAGGCGCCCAGCCGAATCCGATGCTCCGGGTCACCAAACTCACCGATTACGCCACCGTGGTCCTGACCGTTCTGGCCAGCGCGCCGGAGACCATGCTGAGCGCCAGCGGGCTGGCCGAACGTGCCGGTCTGGAGGCGCCCACGGTCGCCAAGTTGTTGAAGTCATTGGCGCAAGCGGGGCTGGTGAAGGCCTTCCGTGGCGTCGCCGGCGGTTATCGCCTGGCCCGTCCGGCGCGCGACATTTCGCTTGTGGAGATCGTCGAAGCGATGGAAGGCCCGTTGGCAATGACCGAATGCAGCATCCACAACGGTCACTGCGGCATCGAAGCGTCCTGCGGCGCCCGCGCCAACTGGCGGCGGATCAACGACGTCGTCGCCGACGCGCTTCGCCGCGTCACGCTGGCCGACATGGCGCTGCCCGCGCCGACGCCGGACACACGCAAGATCATTCCTGTTTTGCTGTCGGCCAACTGAGAACAACGATGACCGCCACCGCCCCCCAGACCATCGAATCGCCATCTGTGCAGACCATACCCGTCCAGAACGCACAGATCCTCGAACAGCTCGGCCGCCGGTACGACGCCGGTTTCGTTACCGATATCGAGTCCGAAACCCTGCCGCCGGGCCTCAACGAAGACGTGGTCCGCTTCCTCTCGGCGAAAAAGGACGAGCCCAAGTGGATGACCGAATGGCGGCTCGCCGCATATCGTCATTGGCTGACGATGACCCCGCCGCACTGGGCCAAGCTCGAGATCGCACCGATCGATTTCCAGTCGATCAGCTATTTTTCCGCACCGAAGGCGAAATACGCTTCGCTAGACGAGGTGCCGCAAGAACTGCTCGACACCTACGACAAGCTCGGTGTACCGCTGCACGAGCGCGCCAAGTTGGCTGGCGTGGCGGTAGACGCGGTGTTCGACTCGGTCAGCGTCGGCACCACATTTCGCAAGGAACTGGCCGAAAAAGGCGTGATTTTCTGCTCGATGTCCGAGGCCCTGCACGATTATCCCGAACTGGTCCGGCAGTATCTTGGCAGCGTGGTGCCGGTCGCAGACAACTATTTCGCCGCGCTGAATTCGGCGGTGTTCTCGGACGGCAGCTTCGTATTCATCCCGAAGGGCGTGCGCTGCCCGATGGAGCTCAGCACCTACTTCCGGATCAACGCGATCAACACCGGGCAGTTCGAGCGCACGCTGATCATCGCCGAGGAAAAATCCTACGTCAGTTATCTCGAAGGCTGCACCGCGCCGATGCGCGACGAAAACCAGCTGCACGCGGCGGTGGTCGAGCTGGTGGTGCTGGACGACGCCGAGATCAAGTATTCGACGGTGCAGAACTGGTACCCAGGCGACGAGAACGGCGTCGGCGGTATCTACAACTTCGTCACCAAGCGCGGCGAGTGCCGCGGCGCGCGCAGCAAGATCAGTTGGACCCAGGTCGAGACCGGCTCGGCGATCACCTGGAAATATCCGTCCTGCGTGCTGCTCGGCGACGATTCCTCCGGCGAATTCCACTCAGTCGCACTGACCCACCACCGTCAGCAGGCCGACACCGGCACCAAGATGATCCACATCGGCAAGCGCACCAAGTCGAAGATCGTCAGCAAGGGCATCAGCGCGGGACGCGGCCAGAACAGCTACCGCGGGTTGGTGAAAGTGGAGCGCGGCGCCGACGGCGCACGCAACCACACCCAGTGCGACAGCCTGCTGATCGGAAAACGCTGCGGCGCGCACACCTTCCCCTACATCGAAGTGAAGAATCCCAGCGCGACCGTCGAGCACGAGGCCACCACCTCGAAGATCAGCGACGACCAGCTGTTCTACTGCCGCAGTCGCGGGATTTCCGAAGAGAATGCCGTATCGCTGATCGTCGACGGCTTCTGCAAGACCGTATTCCGCGAGCTGCCGATGGAATTCGCGGTGGAAGCGAAGAAATTGCTGGAAGTCTCGCTCGAAGGCTCGATCGGATGAACGCAGTCGCTATCGGCGAAACCGATCTGCAGCGGCTGCTGGCCGGGCTGGCGCCAGAGCTGGCCGCTCATCCCTGCGCGATCCGCACGCAGTCGGCGGACGCATCCGTTCCCGCAAACGCGATCATGCTGTTCCGCGAAGCAGAAGGCATGACCGTGATCGTGCCGGTCGCGGAGACCGACGCGAGCGAAGCACTATGGGCGCAGATCACTCTGCGTATCCACTCTAGTCTCGAAGCGGTCGGCATGACGGCGGCGATTGCCGCCGCGCTCGCCGCGCGCGATGTTCCCTGCAACGCCGTATCGGCCTACTACCACGATCATCTCTTCGTTCCCTGGCAACAGCGAAGCGATGCCGTCGATGCGCTGCGTGAACTTGCGGAGAGCATTCCGTCATGACGCTCAGCGACATCCTCGGCACGCTTGGCGTCGGCATTCTCCTGATCGCCTTCGTGCTCAATCAGCGGCGAACCATCTCCGAACATTCGCGCGCATTCCTGGCGATGAACCTCGTCGGTGCGTTGATATGCGGTTATTCGGCGTGGCTGGTGCGCTTCATGCCGTTCGTCGTGCTCGAAACCGTGTGGGCCACGGTCGCCGCATGGGGCCTGGCGCGCTGGTCGCCGGCCACCGAAGATTGATCCCATAAGTTTTTTCTCGAACTCCTCCTCACGAACACCGCCAGCAAGGCATCAAGAAATCATCATGCTGAAGATCGACAACCTGCACGCCCGCGTCGCCGGCAAAGACATCCTCAAAGGCCTCACGCTCGATGTGAAACCCGGCGAAGTCCACGCCATCATGGGTCCGAACGGCGCCGGCAAATCCACGCTGGGCAACATCATCGCCGGCCGCGACGGCTACGAGATCACCGAAGGCAGCGTCTCGTTCGAAGGTCGCGATCTGTTGGCGCTGGAACCGGAAGAACGCGCCGCGCTCGGGGTGTTCCTGGCCTTCCAGTACCCGGTCGAGATTCCCGGCGTGAACAACACCTACTTCCTGCGCAGTGCGCTCAACGCGCAGCGCAAGGCGCGCGGCGAGGGCGAACTGGATTCGATGCAGTTCCTCAAGCGGGTGCGCGAGAAACTGGCGGTTCTGCATCTGAAGGACGAACTGCTGCATCGCGGCGTCAACGAGGGCTTCAGCGGCGGCGAGAAGAAGCGCAACGAGATCTTCCAGCTCGCGGTGCTGGAACCGAAATTGGCGATCCTCGACGAGACCGACTCCGGCCTCGATATCGATGCGCTGAAGGCCGTCGCCGACGGCGTCAACGCGCTGCGCAGCCCGGATCGCGCGTTCGTGGTCATCACCCACTATCAGCGCCTGCTCGATTACATCAAACCGGACGTGGTCCACGTGCTGGCCGATGGCCGCATCGTCGAAACCGGCGGACCGGAGCTTGCATTGGAACTCGAAGCACACGGGTATGCCTGGATCAAGGATCGCGTCGCGCCCGAGGCGACCGCGCGATGAGCGCGCTGCTCGACGCCTTCGCGACCGCGTTCGGCGGCCTCGCCCAGCGCGAGGCTGCGGGTCTCGGCGCGCACCGGCGCGAAGCCTTGGATGCGGCGCTGCGCGACGGCCTGCCCGGGCCGCGCAGCGAAGCGTGGAAATACACGCCGCTGCGCGCGCTGGAACGGCGTACGTTCGTGGCTGCGCCCGCTTCGACCGCCGATGCGGATGCCGTCGCGAAAGCATTGGACGCCATTCCGACACCACGACTCGCGTTCATCGACGGTCGCTTCGATGCATCGCACAGCGACGTGTCCATGCTGCCTGCCGGCATCGACGCGCAGCCGCTGTCGCAGGTGCTGCAGCACGACGATCCACGCGATGCGAATTTCCTGCAGCGCCGCTATACCGGCGCCGATGAGATCTTCGCCGTGATCAACGCCGCACTCGCAGAGGAGGGCGCGGTGGTCCGGGTCGACCATGCCGCTACCGGCCCCGTCACCACGCTGCACCTGGTCTTCATCTCTACGGGAATCTCGCCCGAGGCGGGAGTCGCTCTGCGCAACTTCATCGATCTGCGCAACGGTGCCGCACTGTCTCTGGTCGAGCACCACATCGCACTCGGCGAACATCGCGGCCTCGCGAACCATGTCAGCCATATTCATCTAGGCCAGAAAGCACGCCTCATCCACGTCCGCGTGCAGGCGGAGGCCGATGGCGCCAGCGCATTTGCGCGCACCGACGCGGTGCTCGCGCGCGAGGCCGACTACCGCCGCACCGATCTCGAACTCGGCGCCGCGCTGTCGCGCCACGAGTTGAATGTCCGCCTCGAAGGCGAAGGCGCGACGCTTGTCGCCAACGGCGTGCTGTTCGCCGACGGCAAGCGCCATCTCGATACACGACTGGGCATCGAGCACATCGCCCGCAATACGTCATGCAACCTGCTCTGGCGCGGGCTGGGCGCTGGACGCGGGCGCGCGGTGTTCCACGGCGGCATCGTCATCCGCGAAGGCGCCGACGGCGCCAATGCGAATCTGTCGAACAAGAATCTGCTGCTCTCCGCGCAGGCCGAAATCGACACCCAGCCGGTGCTGGTCATCCACGCCGACGAAGTGCAGGCCGCGCACGGCGCGACCGTCGGTCAGCTCGATCCGACCGCGCTGTTCTATCTCCGCTCGCGCGGCCTGCCCGAAGCCGACGCACGCGCGCTGCTCACTGCCGCGTTCTGCCGCGAAGTGCTGGCCGGCATCGACGATGCTGCGTTGCGCGAGTCCTTGACCATCACGCTTGATGCGCATCTTGCGCAAGTGACGCCAGTATGAATGCTCAGCTTGTCGATACCGCACGCGACTGGGCCGCAATCCGCGCCGATTTCCCACTGCTGACCCGCGAAGTCCACGGCAAGCCACTGATCTATCTCGACTCTGCCAACACCGGGCAAAAGCCAGCGAGCGTCATCGACACCGTCGACGATTTCTACCGTCGCCACAACGCCAACGTCAGTCGCGCGGTGCATGCGCTGGGTTCCGAGGCGACCGACGCCTACGAAGGCGCGCGGACGAAACTCGCAGGCTTTTTCAAGGCGCACCGCGACGAGCTGGTGCTGTGCAGCGGCACCACGTTCGCGATCAATCTGGTCGCGTATGCATGGGCATTGCCGCGGCTGAAACCCGGCGATGCGATTCTGCTGTCGCGGATGGAGCATCACGCCAACATCGTCCCTTGGCAGCTCGTCGCCGAACGCACCGGCGCGACGATCAAGGTTGCCGAAATCCGCGAAGACGGCACGCTCGATCTCGACGCGCTGTACGCGGCGATGACGCCGGACGTGAAGGTTCTCGGCGTCACCCACGTCAGCAATGTGCTGGGCACGGTCAACCCGGTGCGCGAGATCTGCCGCGAAGCGCGCAGGCGCGGCATCGTCACCGTGATCGACGGTTCGCAGGCCGCGCCGCATCGCGCACTCGATATTCCGTCGCTGGGCTGCGATTTCTATGCGATCACCGGCCACAAGATGTGCGGCCCCACCGGCACCGGCGTGCTGTGGGCGCGCCGCGAGCATCTCGCCGCGATGCCGCCGTTCCTCGGCGGCGGCGAAATGATCAAGGAAGTGCGCTTCGAGGGCACGGTGTTCAACGACGGTCCGCATCGTTTCGAGGCGGGTACGCCGAACATCGCCGGCCACATCGGCCTTGGTGCGGCGGTCGATTATCTGACCACGATCGGCATGGGCGCGATCGAAGCGCGCGAAGCCGAATTGCTGGCGCATGCCACCGAAGCATTGCGTAAAATCGACGGTCTGCGCATCCTCGGCACCGCGCCTGAAAAGGCAGCGGTGATCAGCTTCCTGGTCGAAGGTGCGCACGCGCACGATCTGGCCACGCTGCTCGATCTGGAAGGCGTCGCAGTGCGTTCAGGCCATCACTGCGCACATCCGCTGATGCAGTTCTACGGTGTGGCCGCGACCTGTCGCGCGTCGTTCGCGTTCTACAACACGCACGACGAGATCGAACGCTTCGCCGCTGCGCTCACCAAGGTCCGCCGTCTGCTCGGCTGAGCGCCGCGCCTGCACAGAAGGAATCCATCGTTTGGCCGTCATGCTCAGTTTCCGTACCGCAACCCACGACGATATTCCCGCTCTGATCGAACTCGTGACCTCCGCGTATCGCGGCGATGTCAGCCGTCAGGGTTGGACCACCGAAGCCGATCTGCTCGATGGCCAGCGCATCGATGCCGACATGCTGCGCGTCGATCTGGACACGCCGGGCAGCCTCGCGCTGCTTGCGGTCGACAGCGCGGACGAGGACCGGCCGCGGCTGGTCGCCTGTGCCCATGTCGCCAAACAGCCCAGCGACGACCACGTACCGACCGCGTACTTCGGCATGTTCTCGGTCAGCCCGGATGCGCAGAGCGGCGGCATCGGCAAGATCGTATTGGCGGAGGCCGAGCGCCTCGCGCACGAGACGTTGGGCTGCGCACGCATGCGCATGACCGTGATCGACTGCCGCGACGAACTGATCGCTTATTACGAACGTCGTGGCTACATGCGCACCGGGATCAAGAAGCCGTTTCCCTACGGCAATCCGCGCTACGGCCTGCCCAAACGCGACGATCTACGTTTCGAAGTATTGGAGAAACTTCTGTGAGCGACTGGACCTTCGTCTGCGCGACCACGCAGCTGCTGCCCGGCGAAAAAACCGTGGTCTGGGCCGACGACACGCCGATCCTGGTGGTCAATCTCGATGGCGAGCTGTATGCGCTCGAAGACCGCTGCACGCACGAGGAATTCGAATTGTCTTCCGGCGAAGTCGATGCCGCCGAAGGCAGCATCTCCTGCGTGCTGCACGGCGCGCGCTTCGATATCCGCGAAGGCACTGCGCTGTGCGCGCCCGCCTACGAGCCGGTGGCGAAATTTCCGGTGAAGATCGAACACGGCGGCATCTGGGTCCGCGACGACCGCTGAAAGGCGCATAGGGTGCGCGTGTCGCACACCGGCTTTTCATCGGGATGGAGTGCGCGTGTCGCGTACCGGCTTTTCATCTGGATGGAGTGCGCGTGTCGCGAATCGGCTTTTCATCGAGATAGGGCGCGCGTGCCGCGCACCGGGCTTATAGCGTCGATAACCTCAACACGGTGCGCGACACGCGCACCCTATGAAGGATTGTCGGTTCTTGTAGATGCGGTGCGGACAATCAATCCAGCAGTTCCAACCCCAGCGTCGCCAACATCCCGGTCATGCGTCCGGCCTGCATCGCCTGTTCGCTCGATGCATTGCCCTGCTCAGCGCGTTTGGCCACGCCCTGCGCGATTGCGGCGAGACGGAAGAAACTGAAGGCGAGCACGAACGGCCAGTCCGCAGGAATCGGCCGGCCGGTCACCTGCGAATAGCGCGCAAGCAAGGCGGCCTCGTCGGGGATGCCCAGCGCAGCGCGATCCAGGCCGGCCAGACCCGGCAATGCCGGATTGCGCGGCAGCCGCAGCGCCATGCAGAAATAGCCTAGGTCTGCGAGCGGATGGCCGAGTGTCGACAGCTCCCAATCGACGATCGCGATCACCCGCGGTTCGTTCGGGTGGAACATCAGGTTGTCGATGCGGAAGTCGCCGTGCGCCAACGCCACCACGCCGTCGTCGGCCGGGCAACGCGCCGGCAACGCATCGATCAACGCATCCATCGCCGCGATCGGCCGCGTTTCGCTGGCGCGATACTGCTCGCTCCAGCGCTTGATCTGGCGTTCGAAATAACTGCCGGGCTTGCCGTAATCGCCCAGGCCCACAACAACTGGATCAATGGTGTGCAATGCCGCCATCGCATCAATGATGCCGGTGTAGACATCGGCGCGTTCGGTCGGATCCATCTCGGGCAGCGACGGATCCCAGAAGATCCGGCCATCGACAAAACTCATCAGATAAAACATCGATCCGATGATCGACACATCGCTGCACAGATGCAGCGGCTGCGCCACCGGCACCGCCGTGCCGCACAACGCCTGCAGCACCCGGAACTCGCGGTCCACCGCATGCGCCGA
>JANLSB010000281.1:0-2656 GCA_031362125.1 Lysobacterales bacterium
CGGCGTAACGCCAATTGAATGCATGCAAGACCGCATCGGCATGGGCATTGCCGGCAATGAATCCTGCAAGCATCAGCGAAGCGAACAGCCGTTGCGCAACGGTGCGGAATCCTCCTGCGCGAGACCCTGCAGCGGACAGCATGGGTGTGCGGAACGAGGCGAGCATCTTCGATACAGACAGCATCTGGTTTCTCCTGAAATAGACTACGGTGTCCCGCTTTTTCAAGCGAGTGCGATATTCCCTGCCCCCGAACTCATGCGGACATCGCATGACCGGGTCATGACTGCGAACGCTCGACCGGCCCCTGTTCCGGACGTACCGTCGTGGCATTGCGCCGACGACTTGAGAGCGATGCTAAAGCCACATCGCAATGCAGCATGGATCGCTGCATACGTATTCAACTCGAAGCGATGACGACATCCGTCACGGAGACGTGATTTGCCGATGATGATCGCCATTGTCGGGCACGAACGATGCCCGCTTCGTCAGCGATCTCAAGCCACTTCAATGGGCGCAGCATGTCCACGCGGCGTGCCCTTGCGACACGCATCCGAGCAATAGCGTACCTGGGGCCAATCGCGGGCCCACTTCTTTCGCCATGAAAATTCACGGCAGCACACCGGGCATATTTTCTTCGGAAGATCGCGCTTCGCAACCATCAATACAATGACCCTGCGAAGCGCATGGCGATGGCGTGCATGCCTGCGGCTCCAGTCAGGCCTTGCGCAGAAAGCAGGATTTCAACACCAGACCCTTGATCTTGTCCGAGCTGCCTTCGATATGCTCCGCGTCGCCGTCCACCAGGCGGATATGTTTGATCATCGTTCCCTGCTTGAGCGGAATCGAAGAACCCTTCACCTTGAGATCCTTGATCACCACTACCGTATCGCCATCGGCGAGCAGGTTGCCGTTGCTGTCACGCACCGCGACGGCGGCCTCAGCGGGCGCCCCGTCTGCAGCAGGCCATTCATAGCCGCAATCGGCGCAGACAAAGTTCGCACCGTACAAAGAGGTGTCGGTAAGGGTGCACTGCGGGCAGGACAGCGGAGCGGTCATCGTAATGCTTCGACACGGCGCCAGCGAGATCCGGCATGGACGGCCATTGTCAGAGAGCGGCACCGAAGTGACAAGCGCGACGAGGCGCCAAACGTGACTTTGGAGGTTTTCCTGAAGGCAACAACGGTCCAACCTGCGCCCATCCGGAACCCACGACTACAACCACTGGGGCTTCAACATCGCCGGCCGGATCCTGAAGCATGGCGGTGCGCGGTCGCATCTACGCTGCCTTCGGTGATGAGATCGCAAGACTGCTGGTCATGCTGGACTACCGCAAACGCATCGTTATTCCCACTGCCAATAGCAGCATCGATCGGCGTACCGTGGGATGTATTGGTGCCGGAGTCTGCGAACGAAGCGTCATCGTTCCATCACGCCGACGTTGGCATCCACATGCTGGGCGCCTATCCGAAGCACAGGCTGGCGATAGTGCATCGGGTCGATACCGAGCATACCCATCGTTTCAACGATGGCGGTCTCTACTCGGTGATATGGTCCATGACCCACGCCTGACAGCACCCGCGCAGTAACAATATCCGCAACGATGCGCGGGCACGTCAATCCAGCGCCGGCCACTCGCTCGCATCAAGCGTCTCGCGGTAGCCATGCCAGGTGGCGTAGGCCAACCACGGCATCAGAATGCCCAGCCCAAGCAATGCCGTAGCGAAACCGATCGCGGTCAGGGCCACGATGATTGCAGCCCACAGCAGCATCACTGGCTTGTTCCGCAATACCGCATTCACGCTGGAGACCACGGCAGTGATCATGTCGACGTCGCGGTCGGCGATCATCGGCAGCGAAAATGCGGCAACCGCGAAGGTCAGGGCGGCGAAGATCGAACCCACCGCCGAACCGATCGCCAGAAATTCCCAGAGCGCGTTCTCGTTGCTCTCGTCGATCGGGAAGAACGCGCTGATCATCATCCCTGCGCGCGACCACAGCAGTACGATCACGCCCTGCGCCAGCGCGAATACGCCCGCCTGCCCGACCACGCGACGCGCAAGCACGAACGAATCCGCCAGCGTCGGCGTGTCCCCACGCTCCAGTGCGCGGCTGACGCAGTAAAGACCCACGCAGATCAGCGGTGCGACGAAAACGAACCCCGAAAGCAACGTGGCCAGCAGCGCGAACCGCCCGAGCTGCCAAGCCAACAGTGAAATGCCGGCGCTGACCGCGACGATCACCACGCCGAACACCAGAGACAGTCCTGGTGCAGCGCGAACATCCCGCCATCCCGCGCGCAGCCAGCGCAGCGGTGCGCGGATCTCCAGCGCCACACAGGGTACGACGAACGGTCGGGCGTTTTCCGGCGATGGATCGAGCGGCGACATCGTGCGGACTCCTGCGTGGGGCGCTTGCAGACAGCATAGCGAAGCCCGGGCAAGGTAGGCACGTGAACCGCTCGGCCGTACAACAGGCGACAGCCGGCATCCGACGTGGCAGCATCTGCGCGAATGCCTGCCGCCAAGGCCCATATGACCAACGACAGCAGCTCCTCCAATATCGACACGCTCCATGAAAGGGCATACGCCGCCTACCATGCCGGCGATCTCGTCGAATCCCGCGCGCATTTCGATGCGCTGCTGGTGGCAGTCCCGG
>JANLSB010000311.1:0-4358 GCA_031362125.1 Lysobacterales bacterium
AACTGATCGCGCTGGCGAGCGCCGCCGGTTACAGCATCGGCGAATTGTTCGGTGGCGCGAAGGCGCCTCCGGCGAAGGCCGGAAAGCCCGCAGCGAAGAAGTCCACCCGAAAGGCAGCAAAGAAAACCGCCAAGAAGGCCGCGAAGAAAACCGCGAAGAAAACCGCGAAGAAAGCGACCAAGAAAAGCGCGAAGCGGACAGGCGCCAAGGTCGCACCGAAATACCGCAACCCCGCCGATGCGAAGGTCACTTGGACCGGCCGCGGCAGGCAGCCACTGTGGTTCGCGGACCTGCTGAAGAAAGGCAAGAAAGCCGAAGAGCTGCTGATCAAGTAGTCAGCGCTTCTCGGAAGCGAGACGCCGGCCCAGCGCCGGCGTTTCTTTTTTTGCGCAGTCTACGGATGAGCAGAAAAAGCATCTATCATCTGGAACGACGGCAAAGTCGGCGGACGGATCTGCTGTTACTTCGTAGCGATCGAATAAAAGCAGATGCCTCGCCCCATCGAACCGGGGTTCGGAACGGCAGGCATTGACGCTCAGTCCGCATCGATTCCAGAGTCAGAGATTCCGCCGCGTCGGAATCAGAATATTGCCGAACAGCAGACCCGCGACCAGCGCCAACAAGATATTCAACGCCGCCACCATCGCCGCCTGCCCCGCTTCCATGTCCTGCTGCTGCACGACCGCCAACAATCCGCGCAGGCTGGCGCTGCCGGGCACCAGCATGATGATGCCGGGCAGACGCACCAACGCGCCGGGGCGATTGAACCAGCGCGCATAGGCATTGCCCGCAGCGGTCATCGCCAGCGCGGCAAGGAAGATCCCGACGCTGCTGCGCCATTCGCCGCCGGCGAAACGCGAAATCAGATAACCGGTCGTCGCCGACAGCATCACCAGCGGGTAATCGCGACGGTTGGCGCGGAACAGCACCGCGAACGCATAGGTGCCGAGCAGCAGGGCCAGCGCTTCCACCCAGTCCGGCTGCGGACGCAGCGCGCGAATTTCGGGCTGCATTCCGAGCATGTCCGCCGCGGTGAGCGCCACCATCATGCCGATCGCCAGCTTGAGGATGGTGGTCATCGCGCCGGCGAAACGCGCGGTGCCCGACACCAGATTCTGATTGGTCAGCTCATTGACCGCATTGGTCAACGCCATGCCGGGCATCAGCACGATCAGCGAAGAAATGATGACCGTGTTCAGATTCAACGCGCCGACATACGACGCCACCAGCACCGCGATCATGCCGGCGAACATCGCCGCGATCGCTTCACTGGCTTCCCTCAGGCGCGGCCGGTTGTCGGTGGCCCAATTCAGCACACCCAGCAACAGGCCAGTGACGCCAGCGGTGGCGATATCCAGCCAGGGCAATCGCCACAGGCCGGCGACCGCTGCGGCGGACAGCCCGAACGCGAAGACCGCGATCGCCTTTCCGCGCCAGCTGCCGGGACGGTCGAGCGAACGGAGCGCCGAGTGGCCGGCTTCCAGATCCAGTCCGCCGGTCATCACCGCCTCGGCCACGCGGTCCACTTCGCAGAGTTTGTACAGGTCGGTCTCGCCGGGCGACAGCCGCACCACTCGCACGGTGTCGCGGCGGCCATGTCCGGCTTCACCGAACGAGAGGATCATCCCGGTCGGATTCGACCACGCGCCGCATTCCAGCCCCAGTTTCGTCGCGACCGCCATCACCGCGCCTTCCAGACGATGCGCAGTGGTGCCGTAGGCATGCAGGCGGCCGGCGAGTTCGACCACGAAATCGACGCGCGCCTCGTGGTCATGGCGCTGCAGGGCGACGTTCAACACTTGCTCCGGGTTGGCTCAGCCGCGTGGTCCGCCCCGATCCGCAGTGCCAGCACGGCTGCGAAGCGGTCGGCTGCACCCGGCGCATACGCGAAAAACAGCGAGGGCTCGGTCAGCTCCAGCTCGAGCAATCGCGGCTGCCCACCGGCGTCGCGGATCAGATCGATGCGCGCATACAGCGGCAACCCATCGCCGCGCGTCCGCATCGCAGCCAGCACCGCTTCGGCCAGCCTCAGTTCATCGGCTTCGGGTTCGCGCATGGCAATCGCGTCTGCCCGCTGGGTGTGGTCTGTCGGCGCCTCATTGGGCCGCAGCAACGCGGCCTTGCGCAGCGCATGGCTGAAATCGCCGTCGAAATACAGCAGCGCGGTTTCGCCGTGTGTGTCTACCGCATGAAGATACGGCTGCAGCATCGCGCTGCGCCCGGCATCGAGAAGACGGCCGATGTGATTGGCGGCAGCGAATTCCTGCTCGCGCCGATAGCGCTGGGTGTCGTTCGAACCGGCGCTCACCGTCGGCTTCACCACGTACTCGGCGGCATCCGGGAAATCGGCCAGAAACGCCTGCAGCGCCGGCAAGGGCTCGGCATCCGGCTCGACGAAATGCGTCGGCACCACCGGGATGCCGGCGGCTTCGAGATCGGCAAGGTAATGCTTGTCGGTGTTCCAGCGCAGCGTCGGCAGTGGATTGAGCAGCCGGGTAACGCGGTCGACCCGTTCGCACCAGCGCAGGAATTCGGACAGGCGGGTGTGATAGTCCCAGGGCGAACGCAGCACGACCGCATCGTAGCGGGCCCAGGACACGGTGAAGTCGTCCCACGCACGGACTTCGGCATTCAGCCCGACACGCGCGCAGGCCGCGAGCAGCAGCGGCATGTCGTCGTCGAGCGCGGCGGACGCGATGGCGGTCACAAGAGCGATTCGGGGCATGGCACCAGTTTAGCCGGCCGGGATGCCTGCACGAACGAGACCTCGCCACCATGCCCCAAAGTACGGTGTCGCGGCAGGCGGATGAGCCGGTAAACTTGCCGCCTCAACGGATCGCCCCCCGCGTCAGGAGTTCCCCGCATGCATCGCACGGTGTCGGCATGAGCAACAGCAAGATCTATCCGAACGCGGCCGAAGCGCTGCGCGGCCTGGTGGCCGACGACCAGACGCTCGCGGTCGGCGGCTTCGGTCTCTGCGGTATTCCCGAAGCGCTGATCGCCGCGCTGCGCGATTCCGGCGTGAAGGGGCTGACCGCGATCTCCAACAACGCCGGCGTGGACGGCTTCGGCCTCGGCATGCTGCTGGCGACGCGGCAGATCAGGAAAATGATCTCCTCCTACGTCGGAGAGAACAAGGAGTTCGAACGCCAGTATCTGTCCGGCGAACTCGAGCTGGAATTCAATCCGCAGGGCACTCTCGCCGAGCGCCTGCGCGCCGGCGGCGCCGGCATTCCGGCGTTCTATGTGCGCACCGGCTACGGCACGGTGGTGGCGGACGGCAAGGAAACCCGCCAGTTCGACGGCCACTGGTACATCATGGAAACAGCGCTCAAGGCCGACGTATCGCTGGTGAAAGCATGGAAGGCCGACAAGTCGGGCAACCTCGTCTTCCGCAAGACCGCGCGCAACTTCAATCCGGCCTGCGCGATGGCCGGCAAGGTCTGTATCGTCGAAGTCGAACACCTGGTCGATGTCGGCGAGATCGAACCCGATCAGGTTCACCTTCCCGGCATCTACGTCGACCGCATCGTCGTCAACGCGACGCCCGAGAAGCGGATCGAACAGCGCACCGTGCGCGCAGCTTCACAGGGAGACAACTAATGGCCTGGACCCGCGATCAGATGGCGCAGCGCGCAGCGCAGGAGCTCAGCGACGGCGCCTACGTCAACCTCGGCATCGGTTTGCCTACACTGGTGGCCAACTACATTCCCGACGGCATGGACGTGTGGCTGCAGAGCGAGAACGGCTTGCTCGGCATCGGCCCATTCCCCACTGAGGACGAGGTCGATGCCGATCTCATCAACGCCGGCAAGCAGACCGTGACCGCACGCCAGGGCGCCAGCTATTTCGGCAGCCACGATTCGTTCGCGATGATCCGCGGCGGCCATATCGACCTCGCCATCCTCGGCGCGATGCAGGTCACCCACACCGGCGACCTCGCCAACTGGATGGTGCCCGGCAAGATGGTCAAAGGCATGGGCGGCGCGATGGATCTGGTGGCCGGCGTCAAGCGCGTGGTGGTACTGATGGAGCACACCGCCAAAGGCGGCGAGCACAAGATCCTGCCCGAATGCACGCTGCCGCTGACCGGCGTGGGCGTTGTCGACCGCATCATCACCGAGCTGGCGGTATTCGACGTGACCGCCGACGGCCTGAAGCTGGTGGAAACCGCCCCGGAGGTGACCGTGGACGAGCTGCGCGAAAAGACCGGTGTGCCGCTGCTGGGCTGATCCGTTCCGCGACGCCCAGCGCATCTGAGAAAAAGCCGGCTGCGAGGCCTAATGCCAGTCAGTTAAGCTGACTGGCATTTTTTTGCTGTGTACTTTTGAGGTCGCCGTTTGACTTCACGTGGACAA
>JANLSB010000340.1:0-7815 GCA_031362125.1 Lysobacterales bacterium
AAGCCGACTATTATAGCCGGCAGCCGAGAGCAATGGCTCAGTCGGCCCGTTCAGGATTCCGGATCCGCTATGCCCAAGACCCCGTGGAAGCCGCCGATATGGTTGTTTGCCCTGGATGCCATCGGCCTGCTGCTGCTCGGGTTGGGCTTGGTGATGCAGTTCGTGCCCGACTCCGCAGTGGCTCAATCCCTGCCTGCCTCATACCGGCTGCCCCTGCTGACGGTGGGTGGCGGATTGTTCGCGTTCTGCTGGGCGGGCCTGACGATGTCGCTTCTGGATCATCGTCGCGGCTGACCGCCTGCTCCTACAGCCTTGCCAGGAGCGTGTGCGGCGCATCCGCCAGACAGGGCCGACATGGTACGGTGTGGCCCCTTTTGATCCCCGTCGATTCGACCCCTCCGGAGCCTGACCATGAGCCTGATCGCCCATTTCGACACCGACCGCGGCCCGATCCGCATCCAACTGCACGCCGACAAGGCGCCGCTGACCGTCGCGAACTTCGTCAACCTCGCCCAGCGCGGTTTTTACAACGGACTGATCTTCCACCGCGTGATCCCCGACTTCATGGTCCAGGGCGGCTGCCCGCAGGGCCGCGGCACCGGCGGCCCGGGCTACAAGTTCGAGGACGAAGCCAACAACGGTATCGGCCATGAGCGCGGCGTCCTGTCGATGGCCAATGCAGGTCCCGCCACCAACGGCAGCCAGTTCTTCATCACCCACGTGCCTTGCGGCTGGCTCGACGGCAAGCACACCGTCTTCGGCAAGGTGCTCGAAGGCATGGACGTGGTCGACACGATCCGTCAGGGCGACACCATCAAGTCGCTGACGATCGAAGGCGACGCCGAAGCTGCGCTGGCCGCGAAGGCCGATCGCGTGGCGGAGTGGAACAAGATTCTGGCGGCGTGATGTTTTGTCGCCCGGGTTGAGCGCGAAGCGCGGATTTCAACTGCGCAGTTGGTCAACCCGGGGCGTGGATATGATTCAGACGCGGCCTGCGAGGGCCGCGTTCTTGTTTGTGATGAGATGACACGATGCCAACAGGGACGGCTGTTGGCTTGTTCCAGCCCAGTAATCTGTCTTGTCCTCGAATCGCTTGATCAACTTTGAACGCCTTCCGATGCATCGATTCATTTCCCTGTTGGTAATGCTGGTCGTAACGATGCCTGCCAACGCCGCCGGGAGCGTTTGCCACGGCACGCCCGCCAAAGGCCATATCGAGCATGCCGTGCAGCTGCCATCGAGCGGCAAAAACTTCCGCGCCTACAGCAGAGTCGGCGTCAGTCTCGGGCGCACCTACACGCATGCGCGCGTGACCGACGCGGTTACGGGAGCCTACGCATCGCTCGCGCTACGCATGCCTGCGAAGACCTTCGTCTACGGCGAAACGGGATTTGCGAAGGGAGGCTCCTTCAAGCCGCACAAGACCCATCAGAACGGGCTGTCGGTGGATTTCTTCGTGCCGGTGCTCGATGCGCGCGGTCAGTCTGTGCCGATGCCGGGAAATGCAGGCAACCGCTACGGTTACGACATCGAATTCAATGCCAACGCGCGCTATCGCGATCTCATCATCGATTTTGAAGCGCTGGGCGAGCACCTGTACGCATTGGACCAGGCCGGTCTTCGTTCCGGCGCGCGCATCGGCCGGGTGATTTTCGAGCCCGCGTTCCTGCCGAAGCTGTTCGCGACCCGGCGGGGCGCATTTCTGCGCGACCGCATTACCTTCACGCGTGGAAAGGTGTGGTGGCGGCACGACGAGCATTACCACGTCGATTTCGTGACACAGTGCAGTCCACTTTAACCACCACGCGAGGTGTCTCCATGCTGGCGAGAGTGCTCGGGTTTGCGTTTTTCGCCGTTGGGCTGGCCGCTCTCTTGGCCGGTTTTCAGATCGTCGCCCTGGTGGCGGCCGCTTTCGGTTTACTGCTCGTCGCGAGTACGGCCAGGTCCGGTCGTCGCAGCATGCGTCGAGGCGGTGGCAGCACCGCGTCGTTTGGCAGCGAAACGACATACAGCGACAACGCCTACATCGACAGCAGCAGTCAATGCGATATCGGAGATGCCGGTGGCGGCTCCTGCGACTGCGGAGGTGGCGACGGTGGCGGTGGTGGTGGCGACTGAGAGTTTGTCGCGCGGCCCCATCCTGCAGCCTTATTTCAGCCGCAGTGTATTCAGCATCTTCGATACCTTGGCTTGGTCGCGGGGGTAGTAGTACTCCGACGGGGCCATGAAGATCGCCAGAGCGAGGCCTTTCTCGTGCTCGAATGCGGCGGCCATACCCTGAAATTTCAGACCTTCCTCGTTGGCGAGCGAGAACTCGAAACGCAGGCCCTCACGATTGCCGAAGGTCGCGGGGCGCAGATCACGCGCTTCGACATTGGCAGTACCGGCGGTGCGCAGGCCGTCGAGGATCAGGTCGCGTAATTCGTCCGGCCGCAGGCCGCGATGGTAGAAAGCGCCGTCGGGTCGGCGTTTGGTCTGGCGTTCGCCGAGGAAGATGAATTCCTTCTCGCGGACGTTCTGGATCAGATACAGCCGATTGAGCAGTTCGCCATCGATGCTCCACAGCTGATAGCGGGTCCCGGTATAGACCCGGGTCCACTCCATTTCGCTGTCGATCATCAGTTTGCCGCTGGCGATGGTCGTGCCGGGTTTCACCAGCGCGCCGCCGGTGCTGCAGGCGGCGAGCAGCAGGCAGATCGACACGATCACGGCGGTCTGCAACACAGTGGTCTGCAGCATGCGGCGGAGGCTCATGGCCGTTCTCCTGTTTTGTCCAGTTCGCGCTGGACGAACGCGCGGTCGTCCCCCTGCGGGGCGAGGTCGAGATAACGTTTCAATGCGTCGATGGCCTCGGCCTTGTGCCCAGCGTCGCGCAACGAGAAGCCGTGCTCGCGCCAGGTTGCGGCCGGTGCGCCGGGCAAGGCCACAGCGCTGGCGTAGAGGTCCGCGGCCTTCGCGCGATCGCCGGTGGCATTGCGGCGGCGGTGCGCTTCGCCGAGATAGAACGTGAGTAAACCACGGTCTTCGGCGGGCGCGTCCGCAAGCAGTTCGCCGATCACCAGCAGCGAACTGTCGTAGCGGCGGCGGCCGAGTTCTTCCGCAAGCCAGTGATCCATGAACGGACGCATCGCTCTGCGGTAGTCGTCGCGGCGGCGTTCGCGCGGCGGGTTCTGCGTGGCTGCTGCAGCAGCGCGGATGTCGGTCAAACGTTCGTCCGTGGCCGGATGGGTCGCGAAGACCACGCCGCGACGCTGGTACTTGCGAGTGTCTTCTTCGCGCTTCAGCCGCGCCCAGAGATCGCCGCCTGCATTCGGGTCGTAGCCGTGCTCGACTGCCGCCGCGAAACCAAGTCTGTCGGCCTCGCGCTCCTGGTCGCGGCTGAACTTGAAGATACCGGCGTAGGCGCCCAGTGCACCGAGCAGGGCTGCATCGGGCACACCTGCGCCGTAGGCCACCAGTTGGAATGCGCTGAGCACGGCCGAGGTGTCTTTCAGACGCCGCCATTGCCGGATCGAATGCTGGGCGCGGAAGTGGCCAGCCTCGTGACCGAGAACGAAACCGATTTCGGCTTCGTCGCGGGCGCGGAGCAGGGCGCCGGTCCACACCAGCATCATGCCGTTGGGCGCCATCGAGGCGTTGAATTCGGGCACGTCCATGATGTAGACGCGCAGATCGCGGCAATAGTCGTCGGCCACGTCGCAGGCGATCTTCTGCACGTAAGCGTTCAATGCCGGGTCGCGCACCCGCTGCGGCGAGCGCTGCAGTTCGGTCTCGGCGCGCTGCATCGCGTACCAGAGTTCGTCCTCGTCGGTACCGGCGACAGGCGCATCTCCGGGGCGATGGTCGCGGACCTGCTGGCTGGTGGCGCAGCCGCTCAGCAGCGCCGCCACCGCCGCGAGCAGCAGGAAAGATGCGAAGCGGCAGATCATCGCCGACTCCCGAGTTTATCGTTGAGGCCCTTGAGCAGATCTTCGGCCGTCTCGCGGGCGCCGGACTCGTCGCGCAGGTCGCCGGCCTGGTCCACCAGCAGGTTGTGCCAGACCACTTGTCCGGTGCGCAGATCGACCAGCGAGGCCAGGCCGATCTGGTAGCCCCCGCCGATGTCGCCCCCCAACAGCAGGAAGCCCACCACCCGCATCGCCACGCGGCCGCTGCTGGTGTAGCTGTCGCGGACATAGGTGAACAGGGCGTAGTCGGCACCGGTGGCGTCGCGCAGCACCTTCACTCCCGGGCCCAGGGTCCAGTCGAATCTGCCGCGCTTGTTGCGCAGGCCGCTGTTCGGGCTGCTGCCGCTGCGCGAGTACTGCAGGATGCTGATCGAGACCGCCTGGTTCAGCAGCATGAGCTGGCGCAGTGGGTCCTCGTTGCTGGTGGCGGGCGGCAGCGAAAAGTCGGGCACGACGATCATGCCGCGCTGGCCAAGGATCTCGCGGGCCATCTGCGGATACAGCCGCCGTGCGCTGTCGGTCCAGACTTTGCGTGGCTCCTGGGCCCCGCCGGCGAGCACTTCGTACAGCTCGATGTCCGGCTCCACCAGCACCACGCTGCCGCCGATGGCCAGCGGCTGGCCGGCGTTGTCCTTGGCCACCCGGGTCTGGGTGGAGACGCATGCGTTCAGCAGAAGGCAGCAAGCCAATACGCAGGCCCACCGCAATCGCTGAGAAACGTGTGAAGCTGCGGTCGACGTGCGGATTGCGGCCACGGTCGGAATGGTGCGCTGTGCTAACATTTCGTGCTTCCTCCGGCCTGCGTCCGCAGGCTCCCCCAGTGTTCCCGAACTCAATAACAGGTCAAGCGATGCTGCAGCTCGCCCGGCGCGTCGGTCGCGCCAAGCCCAGTGCGATCATGGTTGTCGCCGAAAAAGCCAAACGGCTCAAGGCCGAAGGCCGCGACATCATCAGTTTCTCGATCGGCGTCCCGAATTTTCTGCCCGGTGGTCATGTCTACGATGCCGTCCGCGAGGCCCTGAACAAAGACTCGGGCCAGTATGGCAGCAACCGCGGCTCGGACGCCCTGCTCGACGCCTTCCTGAAGCACATGGAAGCCGCAGGCCTGAGCGGCTACACCCGGGCCAACATCGCTACCGGCATCGGCGCCAAGCACGTCATCTACAATCTGGCCGAAGTGCTGCTGGACGAAGGCGACACCATCGTCTTCCCAACGCCGTACTGGACCAGCTACCTCGACATCGCCGACATCGTCAACGCGAAGATCGACCTGCTGCCGTGTCCGCCGGAACAGGATTACAAGCTCACGCCCGAACAGCTTGACGCTGCAATGGCGAAGAAGCCGAAAGTCTTCCTGTTCAACAATCCGTCCAATCCGACCGGCATGGTCTACGACAAGGACGAGATCGCGGCCTTGGCCGATGTGCTTGCGAAATACCCGGACACCTGGATCATCACCGACGACATCTACAACCGCATGGTGTTCGACGGCGTCGGCTACCACAACTTCATCCAGTTCCGCCCCGAACTGCGCGATCGCGTCATCTTCATCGATTCGCTGTCGAAGACCTACGGCATGCCCGGCTGGCGCGTCGGCTTCATGGCCGGTCCGGAAGCGGTGGCCAGCGCGGTGGTGACGATGAACTCGAACCACATCACCAACATTCCGGAAATGACCACTGCAGCGGCGATTGCCGCATTCACGGGCCCGCAGGATGTCCCGACGCAGAAGAACGCCGAGTTCCAGGCCAAGCGCGACCAGGTGATGGCGGCACTGCTCGCCATCCCCGGCATCGTCTGCCCGAAACCGCGCGGCGCGTTCTATGTGTTCCCCGACATCAGCGCCTATTTCGGCAAGACCCACGGCCCGACCGGCCTGAAGATCGGCAACGACGTGGATCTGTGCAACGCGCTGCTCGACGCCAAAGGCGTGGCCTGCGTGCCGGGTTCGGCCTTCGGCGAACCGCGCGCGCTGCGTATCAGCTACACCTGCCCGACGCCGCAGCTGGCGCCGGGGCTGCAGCGGATCCAGGAGTTTTTTGCCGACCTTCAATAAGCGAGCGTCGTAGGGCGGGCACATGGCCCACCATTGCGATGTCTCAAATCGCGTCGCACGCGTGTCGGAGTGGCTTTGATCGCTCCCATCGCTACGGAAAAATTTCAATGGTGGGCCAGGGCCCACCCTACATTTCAAAAATGTCTGAGGAGTCGCGTTGATGAAAGCCCCCATGAGAGTCGCTGTCACCGGCGCCGCCGGCCAGATCGGTTACGCCCTGCTGTTTCGCATCGCTTCGGGCGAAATGCTCGGCAAGGATCAGCCGGTGATCCTGCAGATGCTGGAACTGCCGTTGGAGAAGGCTCAGGCCGCGCTGAAAGGCGTGATGATGGAGCTGGAAGATTGCGCGTTCCCGCTGCTGGCCGGCATGGTCGGCACCGATGACCCGAACGTTGCGTTCAAGGATGTCGACGTGGCCATGCTGGTCGGCGCGATGCCTCGCGGCCCGGGCATGGAGCGCAAGGATCTGTTGTTGAAGAACGCCGAGATCTTCACCGTGCAGGGCAAGGCGCTCAACGCTGTCGCCAGCCGCAACGTCAAGGTGCTGGTGGTCGGCAACCCGGCCAATACCAATGCCTACATCGCGATGAAGTCGGCGCCCGATCTGCCGGCGAAGAACTTCACCGCGATGCTGCGCCTCGACCACAACCGCGCGCTATCGCAGCTCGCAACTAAAGCCGGCGTTGCGGTCGGCGATATTCAGATGATGGTGGTGTGGGGCAACCACTCGCCGACCATGTACCCGGACTACCGCTTCGCTACCGTCGACGGCGCGTCGCTCAAGGACAAGATCAACGACGCCGACTGGAACGCCAACGCCTTCATCCCGCAGGTCGGCAAGCGCGGCGCGGCGATCATCGAAGCGCGTGGTCTCTCGTCCGCCGCTTCGGCCGCCAACGCCGCGATCGACCACATCCGCGACTGGGTGCTCGGTACCGACGGCAAGTGGGTGACCATGGGTATCCCCTCCGACGGCAGCTACGGCATTCCCGAAAGCGTGATGTACGGCGTGCCGGTCATCTGCGCGAACGGCGAATACACCCGCATCGAAGGCCTGCCGGTCGACGACTTCAGCCGCGCGGCGATGGACAAGACCCTTGCCGAGCTGGAAGAAGAGCGCGCCGGCGTGGCGCATCTGCTGTAGTTTTCATGAAGGCGACCTCGGTCGCCTTCGCTTTGTAGGGTGGGCGCTGGCCCACCATTGCGACATCATCGATCGCTGTTGCGGTGATCGAAATGATCGTTGTTGTAATGATCGAAAAAACGGTGGGCCAGTGCCCACCCTACGGGAAACCGAATATGTCGAATCCGCATTCTGCCGGCGCGCTCTTCCGCGCAGCGCTTTCTGAAGAATCGCCTCTGCAGGTGATGGGCGCGATCACGGCCTACGCCGGCCTCATGGCCAAGCGCACCGGCTACAAGGCGCTGTACCTGTCCGGCGGCGGCGTCGCCGCCAATTCGCTGGGCATGCCCGATCTGGGCATCAGCACGATGGAAGATGTGCTCACCGACGCGCGCCGGATCGTCGACGCCACCGGCATGCCGCTGCTGGTCGATATCGATACCGGCTGGGGCGGCGCGTTCAACATCGGCCGCACCATCAAATCCTTCGAGCGCGTCGGCGTGGCTGCCGTGCATATGGAGGATCAGGTCGGGCAGAAGCGCTGCGGCCATCGTCCCGGCAAGGAAGTGGTGACGAAAGAAGAAATGGTCGATCGGGTAAAAGCAGCCGTCGACGCGCGTACCGACGCGCATTTCGTGGTCATGGCGCGTACCGATGCCGCTGCAGTGGAAGGCCTTGATGCTGCGATC
>JANLSB010000375.1:0-8918 GCA_031362125.1 Lysobacterales bacterium
CCCCTGGCCCGCGCATTGGCATTGTCTGGCGAGGAGCCGCTACGTGATATCAGTGCCGCATTGATGGCGTATCAGGTCGCGCTTGACCAGCGCGATCTTGAAGTCGCCGGCAACTGGATCGACAAGGTCGCAGCCGGCCACGATGCCTACCCGGCCGGGTTCAGACAATCGCTGGCCTGTGAAGTCGCATACTTCGCCGCGCGCTACCGCGACGACCCCGTCACCGCCGCGCGCTGGCATGCGATGACCAAGGGCGGCATGGTCGAGGCCTCGCAACGTGCATTGACCGAAGCGGCCATCGCGCTTGCGCGCGGTGATGCGACCCTTGCGCTGCAGGCGATCCTGAAGGGCGAACAGACCCTGGGCGACAGCAGCGATGCAGGCAGCGTAGCGTTGCTGCGGGACGAACTGGCTTCACTGCGTATTGAAGCGGATGCTGTGCTGGCGCAGCATGCCGTTTGCTGATGCAAACGTTCTGCGGCAACAGCGTCCGGTCACATCCGACACGAAGCCGCGTCCTGGTTCCCGAAGCGCGACCAATTCCCCGAACACGATCCGTACAGAGAGCCCAGACATGCTTAAACCCCTATTGCTGTCCTTGCTCACGCTGGCTGTTGCCGCTTGCTCGCCGCCGCAGCCGGCAGCGCGCGCCGACGCCGGCGGCGATTTGCGCTACGGCGCGATCACTTTCAAGCCCTGCTCGCTGAGTCCCGGCAGGATGGAAGCGGTGGAGGCGCAGTGCGCCACCTTTGCGGTGCCGGAAAAGCACGACGCCCCGCAGGGCAGAAAGATCGATCTGGCGATCGCGATGATTCCAAGCAGCGGTCAAGCCGAACCCGACCCGATCGTATTCATCGCCGGTGGCCCTGGGCAGGCGATTCTCGACGCCTATCCGATGCTGCATCCGGCGCTCAAGGACGCGCGCCGCAGCCGCAATGTGCTGCTCGTTGATGCCCGCGGCACTGGCCGCTCGCATCTGCTGCAGTGCGATGAAGTGATCGCCGCGATGACCGATACTGCCGAGGACCTCGACGCGCAGAAGATGCGCGCATTGACCGAGCGCTGCCGCGACCGTCTGTCCAAGACCGCCGATCTGCGTTTCTACGCCACCGCCGATCACATCCGCGATCTCGACCTGGTGCGCCGCGCGCTCGGCGTGGACAAGTTCAATCTTGTCGGCATCTCCTACGGCACGCGCGTCGCGCAGCAGTTCGCGGCGCGCTACCCGCAGCACACGCGCACCGTGACCCTGGATTCGATCGCGCCCAACACGCTGGTGCTCGGCCAGGACCACGCGCGCAATCTCGAGTCCGCGATCGAACAGCAATTCTCGCGCTGCCTCGGCGACGCCGGATGCAAACGCAATCTCGGCGATCCCGGCGAAGCGCTGCGCGACCTGCGTGAACGCCTGCGCGCCGGCGGCCTACCCGAAGTGCGCTATCGCGACCCGAGCACAGGCGACTGGCGCAGCGAAACGCCGACCTTCGGCCACCTTGCGCTGCTGCTGCGTCTGTACGCCTATCAGCCCGAAGCGGCAGCGATGCTGCCGTTGATGGTTCACGAAACCGCCGAAGGCCGCTACGAAAGCCTGCTGTCGCAGTCGCGGCTGATCACCGGCAGCGTGTTCGACAGCCTGGCGATGGGCATGTCGCTCTCGGTCAGCTGCACAGAAGACCCGGAACTCAAAGCCGATCCGGCCGATGTCGGCACCGTGATGGGCACCGAGTTCATCGACGGCATCATGGCGCAGTGCGCGATCTGGCCCAAGGGCGTACGGGATCCGAATTTCCGCAAACCGCTGACCGGCAATGTTCCGGTGCTGGCGATCAGCGGCGAATTCGACCCGGTGACGCCGCCGCGCTACGGCGATGAAGTGGTGAAGACGCTGCCGAACGGCCGCCATCTGGTCCTGCCTGGACAGGGCCACAGCGTGCTCACCACCGGCTGCATGCCCAAGCTCTTTGCGCGTTTCGTCGAAACCGCGGATGCCAAGGCGCTCGATGCCGCTTGTCTGAAGCGGTTGCAGCCCGCGCCGCCGTTCGCCGGCAATTACGGGTGGGAGCCATGACCGGCGGCGTTGCTTTTGCGGGACCGCGGCGCTGCGTCTGATTGCTTTGGCCGTTGCCAACGGCTGCGATCGAAGTCGAGCGGTTGTTGGCGCTACAGGTTGTTCTATTCCGGCGCATCGCTGACGCCTGCCGTCGAAGCGAATTCCAATCACGCATCACGCATTCCGAGAACACCATGATCGACGTCCAGAATCTCCAGAAATCGTTCAAGACCAAAACCGGCACGGTACACGCCGTGCGCGGCGTCAGCTTCACCGCCGCGGACGGCGAGATCACCGGCCTGCTCGGCCCCAACGGCGCCGGCAAAACCACCACCCTGCGCATGCTGTACACGCTGATGTCGCCGGATGGCGGCAAAGTGACCATCGACGGCCTCGATATCCAGAAAGATGCGACCGCAGTGCGCCAGCGGCTCGGCGTGTTGCCCGATGCGCGCGGGGTCTACAAGCGCCTGACCGCACGCGAGAACATCGCCTACTTCGGTCACCTGCACGGGCTGGACGAAGCAACGATCGCGTCACGCACCGCGCAGATGGCCGAAACCCTGAAGATGACCGACTTCCTCGACCGTCGCACCGAAGGTTTCTCGCAGGGCCAGCGTACCAAGACCGCGATCGCCCGCGCGCTGGTGCACGACCCGAAGAACGTGATTCTCGATGAACCGACCAATGGCCTCGATGTGATGACCACCCGCGGCTTGCGCGGCTTTCTGCAGCACCTGCGCGGCGAAGGCCGCTGCGTGATCTTTTCCAGCCACATCATGCAGGAGGTCGCTGCGCTGTGCGACCGGATCGTCGTCATCGCCGCCGGTGAAGTCAAAGCCATCGGCACGCCCGACGAGCTGCGCGCGCTGACCGGCGAAGCCGATCTCGAAGATGTATTCGTCCGCCTGGCCGGACTCGACCAGGAGGCCGCATGAAAACCCTGTTGACCGTCGCCCGCAAAGAGCTGGTGGATCTGTTTCGCGATCGCCGCACGGTGATGCTGGGCCTGCTGCTGATGCCGCTGTTGTTTCCAGCGCTGATGTTCGGTACCGCGAGCCTTGCCGAGAACAAAGCCCGCACCCAGTTCGAGGAAACGCTGAAGTTGCCGGTGATCGGCGCCGAACTGGCGCCCAACCTGGTCAAGTTTCTCAGGACTCAGGACATCGAACCGCTGCCGCCGCCGCGCGACGCCGACGCTGCGGTCCGCGACCAGAGCTACGATGCGATCCTGCGGATCAGCCCCGAGTACCCGGCGCAGTGGCGGCAGAGCCGGCCGGCGGTGGTCGAGATCATCTACGACAGCTCGCGTCAGGATTCGCAGATTCCGGTCGAGCGCATCCGCACCACGCTGCAGGCTTACGGCGCGCAGCTCGGCGCGCTGCGGGTCATGCAGCGCGGCGTCTCGCCAGCGATCGCCACGCCTGTGCAGATCGCCCAGCGCGACGCAGCGACGCCGGAATCCAAGCGCGGCATGCTGCTGGGCATCATGTTGCCGTATCTGCTGATCCTCAGTGCCTTCCTCGGCGGCGCCTATCTGGTGATCGACGCCACTGCCGGCGAGCGCGAGCGGCAGTCGCTCGAACCGCTGCTGGCCACGCCTGCAGCGCGCTCTGCGATCATGAGCGGCAAGATTCTCGCCGCCTGCGTGTTCGGCATGATCAGCCTGTTCCTGATTCTGACGATCTTCAAGATCAGCCTGGTGTTCGCACCTGCCAGCATGCGTATGCTGACGATGTCGCTGCCGGTGCTGGTCCAGTTGCTGTTGGTGCTGCTGCCGATGGTGCTGATCGGCACGACCCTGCTCACCTTGATTGCGGCGAGCGTCAAATCGGTGAAGGAAGCGCAGAGCTATATGAGCATCCTGATGCTGCTGCCGATGATTCCGACGGTGATGCTGATGGTGAATCCGATCAAACAGCAACTGTGGCAGTTCGCGGTGCCGTTCCTGGCCCAGAATCAGCTGATTCTCAAACTGCTGCGAAGCGAGTTCGTCGGCTCCGAGGTGTGGGCGACCTACCTTGGCTCGGGTCTGGGCCTGGGCGCGTTGCTCTGGTTGCTCGCCGCACGGCTTTACCACAAGGAAAAACTGGCCATCTCAGCCTGACGGCGAGCCTGGCAGGCGGTTGAAATGCCGTCGCAGCGGGTTTCAGCAACCTGCCAATCGCAAGGCTTGAACGCGCGATTGGCGGGGACGGCATCGTTCCGGCCGTGCCGGGTCAGGCGGAGGCGCTGTGGCACGCGGCGATCTGGCGTTATCCACAGAAGAAGCCGGCGATTTCGGCCCGAGCGCGGCTGGAGTCACGATGAGGAAAGAGCTCGGCGAATGCCGGGCTTTTTCTTGTCCAGTCTTCTGCGCGGATCGCAATCGCAGGCGATCGTGTTCGCGGCGGTTGCATTGGGTGGTTGCCCTTGATCCATCCTGCTTGATCCATTCCTGACGCAGTCCGGGACAAAGCTGAGCAAACACTCATGCTGCACTGCAATATAGTGGCGGCCAGCCGGAAACCGGACACCGGCGTTACCCCCAACCGAAGGACTTTCAAAGTGTTTTTCTTCAAGACGCAATTGTCGATTCCCCCGAATATCCAAATCACAGACGGCCTGCGTTCCTACCGGGGCGCGATCCGCTACGGCCACGCCCGCCTCCGTCGCCCGGCCACTCCGCCGGTCGTCGATACCGCTGTCATGGCGCTGATCGAACTCCCGCGCGTGCAGGCGGTGGTCGACGCGATCCGCTACGACCGCGCGGCCTGAGTCGGTTTCCACGACGCAGCGCTTTGCGAATGCGTCAGGCACGCGACAGCAAACAAGCCCGGCAATGCCGGGCTTTCTTGTTTCTAAGTCTCCCAACATTCTTTCAGAGAAGCTTGATGATCTCGTGCGCGACTTCGGTGCAGCCGAGGTCACGCATGATCACCTCGCGCGCTCGGAAGCCGACCCGGACACTGCATCGCGCGCGTCCGCTTCCAACCCGCGGCACCAGTCGAGCAGTGTGTCCGCGGGGCCGTTTCTGCACATCTCATCGACCGTGCAGCTGCCCAACATGCGGTAGCTTTCGGTCTGCGACTCGTCGAACCACTGATCGCCGGTAGTCTGGTGCGGGAACGTCGGATTGGAAGCAGCGTAGCTCAGGACATCTGGCGGCTCATTGCCCAGCAGCATCGGCTTGATATACACCAGATACCCATCTTCCAGACTGCCATCCAACTGCGAATAGCGGATCGTGGCGGTCGCCCAGCGGCGCTTTTTCTGTCGCAGCAAGTGCATGCCGGCATCGTCGAAATCGATCGAGACGCTTTGATCGATACGGATCTTGCGCAGCGCATTGCCGAGATCTTCGTAGCCGAAATCGGCATCGCAGCCGGCATCGAGGACCACGATCGATCGGCAGCGCCGGCGCACCATCTCGTACAGGCCGAGGTTCTCGAAGTGACCGCCGTCGGAGAGATACACGTATTCGCTGCGATCCGAGGTTTGCCCCAGCGCTTCGCTGAACAGCGAGCGGATGGCCGAGGTCGGTCCCGGACGGGTCCATGCGCGCTCGCCTGGCGCGCCGGGGTTGCCGAGCCAGGCGCCGAGGCGGGCGTTGAACAGGGTCATGATGAAACCGACGACTGGCGAGGAGTGATACCCCATGTTGGGGCTGGCCGCCGCACCGGAGATGGCGACGGCGGTGCCGAGCGTGATTCCATCGCCGTACTCGGAGGAGGGCCGGTAGCCCACATCGGCACTGCCGCTGTGCAGCGGCGTAACCGTGAACGAAGCGGCTTTGCGCTGTTGCCAGGCCAGACGCCGGCTGGCGACCAGATTCAGCGTCAGGTTGACGACATGGAAGGGACGCAGTCGGGTGTCGAGCGACGCCATCGGCATGTCGTCGGTCCGGCAGAAACCGGTGAATGGGCTCGGCGCGCGCTCCGGGTTGGACGCGCCCAGATAGGCGCGCGCGAGTCGGTCGCGATACATGCCGTGCAGCGAAAACGTATTGATGTTGACCCAGCGCGCCAGGAACCAGGCGGTCGTCAGCAAGAGTGCGGTCAGCGCAACGACCAGCAGCGGATCGGCGCGGGTCAGCATCCCGTAGTGATTCGACCAATCGATCGGCTCGCCGCGCGGCCCGACCAGTGTTCTCCCGGTCAGTACGTGCAAGCCCTGCAGCAGCACATTCGTGCCGACCGACAAGGCCCCGGCCAGCAGCAACAGGAACACCGGCGGTGCGGCGGTCGCAGCCAGCGACAGCAGCCGCACGTGTCCGCCGTTCCGGCTCGCTCCCGGATTGGCATTGGCGGTGGCAGAACCGCTGAACGTGCTGAGCCAGGCGCTCAGCGCTGCGGCAGCGGCCATCGCACCGTGGGACCACTCGTGCCAACCGAGCGCCCACGTCGGCAGTATCAGGACCATGGCGCAGACGCTCGCCCACGCGACGCAAAACAGCAGCATGCTGGCGACCGAGCGCGACATCCACTCCCGATCCTCGTCCTTCAGGAAACCGCTGGACAAACCGACGAACAGCACAGTCCCCAGACAGTAGCCCAGGAGGATGACGGAAGGCCCGATCGTCACGTACTCGGCCCAAGTAGGTAAACGTGTGGGGTCGATATTCCACAGCAGGAAATTGCTCGCGGCCCAGGTGGCCGCGCCAATCCCTGCGCCCATGGCCAATATCGCCAACGACAGCGGGCCGAACAGCAAACGCAACTTCTCCGCAAGCGGTCTGCGGTGGAACAGCAGATAAGACAGCCACGCCGCCAGACTGGCGAATATCGTCCACAGCAACTCAGTGCTGACATTGCTCAGAGCGGTGAAGTCGTCGCCGATGTAGTAGAACGATTGGAACAGCAGAAACGTGATGACAGCGCCGACCAGCGGCGCAAGAATCTTCAGCATGTAGTCGCGGGTGGTATGTGCGCGCCCGCCGACCCCGGGCAGGTAACGCAGGGTATTGAACATCGCAGTGGCGTACAGCGCCCAGCTCAGCAGCGGCAACGCATACTCGACCCACGGCGATTCGCCGACGGCGTTGAGCTGAGGGGCGCTGTAACCGGGAATCTCGCCCGCGAAAATGAACTCGCTAAACCAGTAGTCCGGAAGCGACAGCGCCGACAGAAACAGACGCGGCACCATCAACGCCGCCATCAGCAGCGGAATCAGCACCACCCAGTTGAGAAGGATGTTGCGCAGCACGGTGGCGATCACCGTCCACAGATCCGACGAGAGCGCGCCCGATCTGGGCGTCAGATAACTGTTGTAGTCGCGAAGATGCTGTATTGGATCCGGTTCGCCTGGCGCCGGCGGCGGCGCGTTGCGGACGATGCGCGGGATGACATGGCTCAAACCGCCCGCGCGGTTGACCCAGGCGCTGAGCCAACTGCCGATGTATCCCCCGCCGGAGACCGTCGACAGGTAATCGAACTTGCCGAGCAGACCGTGCTCGGCCATCCTTTGGATCGCGCCCAGGCCGAACGTGGCGCTGCGGATCCCGCCCCCGGAAATGCACAGCGCGCTGAGCGGTGCGTCCGTCTCTGCGCCCGATCCGGCGGCGAGTGCCTCGCGCTCCGCGCGCAGGACATCGGCGAGGCCTAACGCTTGTTCGCTGGACATGTGTTCCCCTTCCCCTGACGGATCGTTGCCCCGGCTTGCCCCAAGCCAGTTAGCGTGCGGGCAATGCCGACTGTAAGCGCATTCGCCACGGTTGCGCATATCGCAGCCCAACGCCATCGCCGCTTGCGGACTGATTTCTGCCGCATACAGCAGAAAAAACAAAGCCCGGCGCGAGCCGGGCTTTGGTGCAGACAGACACCGCTGCGATGTCGCGATCAAAGATGCTTGATGATCTCGTCCGCGAACCCGCTGCACTTCACTTCGGTGGCGCCTTCCATCAGGCGGGCGAAGTCGTAGGTCACGTTCTTGCTGGCGATCGCGCCGTCCATCGCCTTGATGATGGCGTCCGCGGCTTCGGTCCAGCCGAGGTAGCGCAGCATCATCTCGCCCGACAGGATCACCGAGCCCGGATTGACCTTGTCCAGATCGGCGTACTTCGGTGCGGTGCCGTGGGTGGCCTCGAACACCGCATGACCGGTGACGTAGTTGATGTTCGCGCCCGGAGCGATGCCGATGCCTCCGACCTGTGCGGCGAGCGCGTCGGACAGGTAGTCGCCGTTGAGATTGAGCGTGGCCGACACATCGTAATCGCGCGGACGCAGCAGGATCTGCTGCAGGAAGGCGTCGGCGATGGCGTCCTTGATGATCAGGCCCGCGCCGGGCTTGCCTTCGGGAATCACGTGCCACGGGCCGCCGTCGAGTTCGACCGCGCCGTAGAAATCGCGCGCGACCTGATAGCCGAAGTCGCGGAACGCACCCTCGGTGAACTTCATGATGTTGCCCTTGTGGACCAGGGTCACCGACTTGCGCTTGTTCTGGATCGCATAACCGATCGCGCTGTGGACCAGACGCTCGGTGCCGAGGTAGGACACCGGCTTGATGCCCACGCCGACCTGCACCGGCAGATCGCGCGGCGGGGCGCCGATGCCTTCCAGCGCCTTGTTCCAGGCATCACCCTTGGCCTTGGTGCCGAAACGGATCTTGTCGAAGCCCTTGGGGAATTCCTTTTCGAGGAAATCCAGCATTTTCTGCGCGTCGGCCGAACCGGGTTCGAACTCGATGCCGGCGTAGATGTCCTCGGTGTTCTCGCGGAAGATGACCATGTCGATCTTCTCGGGGGTCTTGACGGGCGAGGGAACCCCCTTGAACCAGCGGACCGGGCGCAAGCAGACGTAGAGGTCGAGGAGTTGCCGCAGCGCGACGTTGAGCGAGCGGATGCCGCCGCCGACCGGCGTGGTCAGCGGGCCCTTGATGCTGACCAGGTACT
>JANLSB010000435.1:0-8601 GCA_031362125.1 Lysobacterales bacterium
GTAGTCGGCGGTGCGCGCATCGTCGTCCGGGGCGGCCTGCAGGCGCTGCAGCAGGGCGTGTTCCGGGTTGATTTCCAGGATCGGCTGCGATGCCGGTGCGGCCTGGCCGGCGGCCTTGAACAGCCGCTGCATGTGCAGCGACATGTCGTACTCGTCCACGACCAGACACGCGGCGGAATCGACCAGACGGTTGGAGACGCGCACGTCTTTGACCTTGTCGCCCAGCGCGGCCTTGATGCGCTCGACCAGCGGCGCGGCGGCCTTGGCGGTTTCTTCCTGCTTGGCCTTGTCCTGCGCGTCGCCGAGCTTGTCGAGATCGATCTCGCCCTTGGCGACGTTGCGCAGTGTCTTGCCGGCGTATTCGTGCAGGTAGCCGGACATCCAGTCGTCGATGCGTTCGTGCATCAGCAGCACTTCGATGCCGCGGGCCTTCAATGCTTCGAGTTTCGGATGGTTGCGCGCCGCGTTCCAGCTGTCGGCGGTGAGGTAGTAGATGTCTTCCTGCAGGCCGGCCATGCGGCCGATGTAGTCGTCCAGCGACACGTGCTGTTCGGCGGATTCGCTGCGGGTGGTCGGGAAGCGCAGCAGCTTCAGCACGCGCTCGCAGTTCGCGGCATCTTCGGCCACGCCTTCCTTCAGCGTCGCGCCGAACGCATCCCAGAAGCCGGTGTATTTTTCGGGCTCGTCGCGCGCGATCTTCTCGATCATGTCCAGCACGCGCTTGGTCAGCGCGCCCTTGATGCGATCGACCTGCTTGCTTTCCTGCAGCAGTTCGCGGCTGACGTTGAGCGGCAGGTCGTCGGAGTCGACCACGCCGCTGGCGAAGCGCAGATAGGCCGGCAACATCTGCTCGGCGGCATCCATGATGAAGATGCGTTTGATGTAGAGCTTCAGGCCCTTGCGCTCGTCGCGGCTGTTCTGGAAATCGAACGGCGCATGCTCGGGCAGGAACAGCAGCGAGGTGAAGCTCTGGTTGCCTTCGACCCGGTTGTGGGACCAGGCCAGCGGGTCGGCGAAATCGTGCGAGACGTGTTTGTAGAACGCCTTGTAATCGTCGTCGGTCAGCTCGTTCTTCGGCCGCGTCCATAGCGCCGAGGCTTGATTGATGACTTCAAGCTCGGGCGCAGGGGCTTCGGCCGCGTCGTCGTCCTTCTTCTCCACCGGTTTCGCCATGCGGATCGGAAAACCGACGTGGTCGGAATAGGTACGCACCAGCGAACGCAGTTTCCAGCTCTGCAGATAGTCGCCAGCGTCTTCGCGGATGTGCAGCTGCAGGGTGGTGCCGCGCGGACTGTCGGTGGGCGCCGGTTCGATGCTGAACTGACCGTCGCCGGTCGAACGCCAGGTCCAGGCATCGTCGTGGCCGGCCCGGCGGCTGGTGACGGCGATACTGTCGGCGACGATGAACGCAGAATAGAAGCCGACGCCGAACTGGCCGATCAGCTGGGCGTCGACCTTTTGGCCGGCAGCGATGCTGTCGAGGAAGCGGCGGGTGCCGGAATGGGCGACCGTGCCGAGGTTCTGCACCAGCTCGTCGTGCGACATGCCGATGCCGTTGTCGCGGATGGTCAGCGTGCGCGCGTCGGCGTCGACCGCCAGATCGATGGCCAGCTCACCGCCGTCGGCCAGCAGGTCGGGCGCGGCAATGGCCTCGAAACGCAGCTTCTCGCAGGCGTCGGAGGCGTTGGACACCAGTTCCCGGAGGAAGATGTCCTTGTTCGAATACAGCGAATGGATGACCAACTGCAGCACCTGCTGCACATCGGCCTGGAAGGCGTGGGTTTCGACCGTGGGGGCGGCGGTGGGGGTGTCGGTGCTCATCCGGGGGTCCTTGGGGAAGCGTTGGATCGTGGCGCGGAGATTGGGTGCGACGGTGCCGGTTTCAAGGTTGGGCCCGCCCCCCGGTCGGCGCCGGACGATACGCGCGGCCGGAAAGCGGGCATCAAGGCTTTGGCGGCCCGGCCAGCAGTTCGACGATCCCGACCCGCACCGCATCGCTGTGCCCGACCAGCAGGTGGCCGCCGTGCTCGTAGCCGATGAACTTCGCGCCGGCAATGCGGCCGGACGTGTACTGTGCGGCGGCATAGGTGCCGAACCCGTCGTCGCGGGCGCTGATCACGAGCGTCGGCGCGCGGATCCGCTCCAGCGGATAGGGTCCCAGCTGCTTGCCCAGCCGCGTATCGTCGCGCAGCCCCGCTGCGCGCGCCGACACCGGCAGGATGCGGTCGGCCATGTCGTTCACGCGTGCGCGTTCTTCAATGCTGGCGGCCGCGACCTGGTCTGGCGGCGTGGCCAGCACGTGGCGGAACATCTGGTCGCGCGCCACCTGCAGCCCAAGCCAGAACAGCGCATCCGAGCCGAGCAGGCGCAACAGCATCGCGTCCTTGTCGTCGGACACCGGCGGTGCGGAATCGGTCACCGTGCCGGGCTTGTAGGCGATGGGGACCACCAGCACCAGCGCGGCGACGCGGTCCGGGTGGCGGATCGCGGTCTGCAGCGCAGACGGCCCGCCCGCGGAGACGCCGACGATGGCCGATTTGCCGATGCCCAGCGCGTCGAGCAGGCAGACGTGCGCATCGGCCTGCGCTTCGGGAGACGCATCGGCGGGCCGCGGCGTGCGCAGATAGCCGAAGCGCGACATCGCGATGACCCGGAGACCGTCCGCGGTGAGCGGCCGCGCCCAGGCCATGCCCTGATCGTGGCCGCCGCCGCTGCCGTGGATCATCAGCAGCGGCATGCCCTGTCCCGCGTCCTGGTATTCGATCGGACCACAGCGTGTGGCGACGACCACGCTGCCCTGTGCGGCGCGCGCGGAGGCGACGGCCAGATCGTGTTCGAAACGCGCGCGGATTGCGTGCGTCGCGGTTCCGGCGATGATCGCAACGATGCCGAGCGCGGCGAAGAACGATTTCCGTTTCATGTCCGCGACTTCATATCGGTGGCTTCGTATCGGCACACTGTCCCAGCTTCGAAGGTCGACCGCAGATCCGTCGCTGCGCGCACTGCGGTATCGAGGGGCCCGCGCCGTCGCCCGAGTCCCGATCATCCGCGTACGCATGCATCAGGCATTTGACCTGCATCAATAAAATTCTCGGCGAAGCGCGGACACTGCTGTCAACCTTTGCGGAATCCGCCCATGATCAGGTCAGAAGCACTCCAAGGCTATGTCGGCCCGGACTACCCGCGCTGGACGCAAACGCTGAGCGACGGCAGTCAGGTCGTCATTCGGCCGATCCGCCGTCAGGATGCGGCGGCCGAGCGCGCCTTCATTGCGGGACTGTCGCCCGAGTCGATGCGCGGTCGATTTCTCGGACAGATCGCGCACCCCAACGACGCCTTCATCGAACAGCTCACCGATATCGACTACGTCAACGATATCGCTCTGGTGGCTGTCGTCGATGACGAGGCGGGAGAAAAGATCGTCGGCGTCAGCCGCTACGCGAAAGACCCCACGGGCGCGCGCTGCGAGTCCGCGGTCGTGTGGTCGCGGATGCCTGGCAGCATCGGGGGTTGGGCACCGCGTTGATGCAACATCTGATCCTGATCGCGCAGGAGCGCGGGCTGCGGACGATGGAATCGATCGATCAGGCCGGGAATGCCGACATGCGCGATCTTGCCCGGGCGCTCGGATTCCACGTTCGGCAGGATCCCGACGATGCGGAGCAGGTCATCTATACGCTCGACCTCGATGGCAAGCACTGAGATCGGGCTCCACCGGTGCTGTGAGCGGTTGCTGCACAGACGTCATCAAGATCGCGATCGACTGGAGCGCTGACCCATGCAGCATTTCGTAGACACCCAGGATTTCGGCAAGCCCGAGCTGATGGACCTGCTGCAGCTGATCGGCCTGCTCAAGCAGGCCGACAAGCAGGGCGCGTTGCCATTACTACGGGGACACCCACAATCCCTGGTAACCCCGCCAGCGAAGACCTCTGATCGATTTCATCGATTCACGTCCCCATCAATCGTTCCGATCGGTACCAGGGAAACCAGGCCGAAAAACGATCGCCCACGCCTGATCCTCCCTGTCGGGCGATCATGCCTTTGTCTGCGACTCAGTCCAACTTCAGCGCCAGCACAATCCCCTTCAGCCACCTCTGTCCAAGACGTTCGGCCAGCGCCATCAGATCCTGCGCCGAGCCTGCGGCACGCGCCCAGCCGTTGCCGAAGGCGGCGACCCGATTCGTCCAGCGGCGTGCATCCCGATCGATGACGGAGAGGATGGCGGGCGCATCCTTCGCGATCCTTCCGCGCTTGCCGGGTGCCAGCATGCGACCGGTCCATTCGAGCAATTGCAGATAGTCCGCCGTGCTCAGGTCGAAGTTCGGACGAAGATTGCCCACAATTGGACCCAGTGGCCGGGTCAGCATTGTCGGATTCGACGTTGTCGCATGGATGCGAGAGGCGGCGCTCGTATGCGCCGACGCATCCAAACGCTTCGCGACCCCCGCCCGGATCGGGTTAAGGTCGACGTAGACCATGGCCGCGAGCACCGCGCGGTCGTCGCACAGGGCCTGACACTTGTAGCGCCCTTCCCAGAACCGACCCTTGCAGCCGTCCTCGCGATTCGCCCGGCGGGCGATCGGCTCGACCAGGCAGCGCATCAGCCACGAGAGGCTGCCTAGCCGTTGGCGGATGAGCGACAGCCGCGTCGGATCGGCGAGCAGCCGCTGGCGTTTGTGTTCAATCGCGTCCGCGGTGTCCTCGCGTGGCGGGAACAGGTTCACCCAGCGGGCGGCGACATCGCCGTCGGGCCATGCTGCCGTCTGGCTGGGATCGATGCCGACCACCAGATGCAGATGATTGCTCATCACGGCATAGGCGTGAATGGCCACTGCGAAGCATTCGGCGACCTGTCGAATCCGCGTTTCGACCCACTGCTTGCGATGCTCGAAGGAGCGGCCGGTATAGCGATCGATTCCGCACAAGAAAGCCCTGCGCACGCATCGCTGGACGCAATGGTAGGTGCCGGCGGTGTCAGAAGGAGCAATGTGGCATCGCGGTCGGGTCATGGGTGAAGCGTGGCATGGCCCGATGCCGCGGACTGTCGGGAAATGCCGCATGCGAATGTCGGGAAAATCTGAATTCTGGGTGTCCTTGTTCGTCGCCGGGAAAATCTGAATTCTGGGTGTCCTTGTTCGTCGCCCATCGACATTGCGCTCATGTGAACGCGCGCTCGCCGGTGCCGCGACGCAGCGCCTGACGCTCGTACTGCTCGATGTCTTCGCGGCGGTAACTGACCCGGTTGCCGAGCTTCAGGTAGATCGGCCCGATCCCCATCCGCCGCCACTGCTGCAGCGTGCGGACGGAGATGTCCCAGCGTCGGGCGAGTTGGGTCTCATCGAAGGCGCGAGGCTCGTCGGCGACGGCCTGCGCTGTGTTGCGCTCTTGCATGGTGTGTTCCTCGACAGGCTGCGATGGCAGCGGGCGAGACACACACTATGGATCGGACGGGAAGAAAGCAGGAAGACGGATGGGAAGAAAATGGACTTTTTATTTTCTTCCCGTCAAGGCATTGCTTTGAATAGACTTTTTGTAGAAATTAGGCAATTTAAAGTCCATCGAGCACCCATCCAGCACCCCTCGCCGGGTAAAATTCAGGCCATGCCGAAGGAATCGCAGATGCCCACACAGGATCACGACCAGCACACATCTCGCCCCGGTCTGCGCACGAACCGTAGCGACCCGTTGCACGACCTGCAGTTGCTGCGGGATGTGGATGCGATCAACGAACGGACGGTGCACGCGCTCGGGTCGTTGCCGGCCGGTGGCCTGCCTGCGCAGAAGGGAGACGTATGGCGCTAGCCATCAGCAAAGAAGATATTTTTTCATTCCTTCGCGCCATCGAATCTGGAGAGATCGTGCTGACGCCCATGCAAGAGCCTCAGTGGGTCTATGCGGGTGTGGTCGGGTACAACGCGAGCAACGGATGGCGTATCGCAGTCTTCAACGACGCTAATGAATGGGACTACATTGAGTGGATTGTTGCGAGCGATGGAAGGCGTGTGGACTTTTTTTTCGATATGACGGAAGAGGATGCCGATCTTGAGCACTACGCGCCGTCGAACGATGTCTCCTGGCGCTGTTATGGGATTCCTGGTTATCTGCAGAACCGCTGCAAACAATGCGGCTGCGCCATCGAAGCGGACAAAAGCGGGAGGTATCTCTGCCAGCAGTGCATCTCCTGATGGATCGCCTGAGCGTCATCCATTTCCCGTTCAAGCCCGCAATATGCATGCGAATGGCGCATATGAGAAATCAATCGAAATCAATCCTTGCTCAAACAAGAGTGCCGCTATGAACGCAGACAACCACATAAGCCCCGAACTGCAAGCGAAGATCGATGCGTTAGCGGACGAGAATCTAAAGGCGAATATCCTGCGGTATCTCAACCGCCCTTGGGAACGCAAAAAATCTAACGAACAGATATTTGACGAAATGGTGGCTGATTACGAAGAAGTCATGGCGGAACGTGCGAAATGGCGCCAGTGGCGCGATGACGAGGTATCGGCCTTTGTCGCGTATTTCAAGCAGGAATTGCCTGAGGACTACACCGAATATCTTAGACAGGAGCGTGAGAACAACGAAATCGACAGCGAACTGTCGTGGAAAGTTCGTCGTCTTGTCGACAAATGGATTTCTGGCTTGACGTATGCCGATAACGGAAATTTTGTTAGCAAGGTCCGCGATCACATGCAAGCGCTATTGCGTGAAAAGCGAGGGCAAGAGTGATGAGCAACGGATACTTCCTCGCTGATACCAACAGCCTTGTTTATGGCTACCGTGCTGGCGGCCCGGAACTGCTTGATACTTATCTGGATGTGGCAAAGGAACAGGATCGCAAATTCGCAATCACAAAAACGGTCTTGGACGAAATTGAGGATGGCCCGCTAAAGGCAGAGCTTGGCCAGTATCTCGCCGATAGAAACATTCCGATCTTGCCTGCGCCAGATACGGAACAACGCCTCCGCGCAGGCACGCTTTCGCCAAAGAGCGCCGGCGAAGTCTCCATGCTGGAAGTCGCCGCCAGAGAACAAGAGGCCGGTCGCATCACCCGCATCTGGTCGGACGACAAGTACTTCGACTCCCCACAGATCATGCGCAATCATCCCGATGTCCATCGGTCGATGAGTGCGGACTTGCTCGATGAAACCTACGAGCAGAAGTTCATCGGCAGCAGCGAGTACAAAGCCTCCCGCGACGGCTACGAAGCGCAGGCCGATTTCCGCCCCGGCGAAAGCCCGCGTCTGAATACATTTCGATATGATCTGCCATCACCGGAGATCGACGCGCCCCATCGCGTTAGTCCTGCACACATACAAGCTGGGCGTGTTCTCGGCGTCGCAGGGCTCGCGCTGGAAGTCCACGATGGCGCGGAGAGCGTACGCACCGCCAGTCGATTGAGTAGCGAAGGCAACGCCACTGCAGCCGAGTCGACGCTGATCCACTTCGGCGCCCGCAGTGTCGGTGGCTGGACGGGCGCCGGCATCGGAATGGCGACCGGTGCCGTATTGGGCGTGGAATCGGGACCAGGCCTGTTGGTGACGGGCGCCATCGGCGGCGTGGCGGGCGTGTTCGTCGGCGACAAGATCGCCGAGTGGAACGACAATCGCGGCATTTACAATCAGGAGCTCGGCGGTAAGACCTGGGTCTACGACCCGGACAATCCAGCACTGGGGTGGCGGCGCGAGGCGCCGATCGACCGCAGCGACGACGGTATCGACAACGCTCGCCGCGGCGATCTTCGAGCGTCGCCGTCAACGGAGAACGCACTCAATTATCAAGCGACCAGTCGATCGGTTGAGCTTGTGCTGGGCGGCCCGCCAGCACAGCGCGATCCGTTCTCGATTCCAGCAGAGGCAGGCGATACACCCAGCAGCCGACCGTCGAACTGGGAGCGCAACCCCGAGAGTGGGCAATGGCAGCGCGAGGTGTACGGCCCATTCGTCGAGCGAGGGATGACGCCGCCTCACACCGAGTCCGCAGATGATGCGGCCCTTGTCGCGCGGTTGGACCGCCAGGCGGCGCAAATCGTGGTGGAAAACGCCGCGAACAGCTCGGCCTCGATCGCAGCACGCTATGAAGACACGTACATCCGTAACGGTTGGGCGGCGCATGGAGAAATACCTCAAGCCGTGCGCAACGCCCGCACGGATGTGGATACGCTGGTCGCATCGGACGAGAACCGCTACCAGCGCCGTGCGGATGGCGAATGGGTCAGCACGGGGTTGATCTACAACAGCACCGCGTCCGGCAATCTACGTGAAGAACTGGACGCAACCCGCGACGTCCTGCAGGCGCGCTTGCCGCCACCGCGCGAGATCCTGCCCGTGCCGCCGATGGACGCCGATGCGCGCTTGCGAGACACGGTCGCAGGCGCTTACCGCAACGCGGGCGTCGATGCGAGCGCCGAGCAGATCGCCGTTGCCGCAACCGCCGTGCGCGCGACTTGGGATGCGAACGGACTGGACCCGGCCACCACCGCATTGCAGGCCCAGCCGCAGGCCGATGGCCGATACGCCATCGCCAGCCTGCGCCTGGATGCGGACGGCACGACCTACGTGATCGCCGCCGAAACGACACCCGCTGATATCGAGCGGG
>JANLSB010000478.1:0-1966 GCA_031362125.1 Lysobacterales bacterium
GAAGACTTGGCGGGCGTCAGGTCGGGGCTGAAGCCCCTCCCACAAAGCGCCTCCAGCATCGGCGCGATCCGATCCTTCGGGTCGAGGTCCCGCAGCTCGGCGAGCAGCCGCAGTTTCTGCCGCGCGAAGATCAGTTCCCCGAAAGGCAATGCCTGCGTCAGCGCATCGCCGTCCTCGCCGATGAAGATCACGTATCCGCTGTTGCGTTCCGTCCGCGCATAGCCGCCAAGCCCGCGTGCGGCGGCGCGTTCGGTGAGTTCGGCCGCGAGCTCGGGCTCGAAGCCCGGGCGGCAGTAGCAGAGGAGGCCGTGTGTGGTCATGGTGGATCCAATGTAGGGCGGGCCATGGCCCGCCATCGCGGCGTATCCGATCGCTTCGAACGCATATCGAAGCGGCTTCGGCCTTTGCAACCCTCAATGGATCGATCGTAACGGCGGGCCAGGCCCGTCTTACGAGTTCAATACTTCTGTCCGCCGCGCGCGCTGTATGTACGCAGCGCATCGCATGCGGCGTCGCGTTCGATGTCGCGGGTCACTGCGATGCCGCGCTGTTCCAGCTCGCCGACCCAGTCCGCTGGCAGTGGGCCTTCGTCGAATTCGGTCAGCGCCATCACGTCTTCGGCGCGTGCGCCGATCAGCAGATGGTCGATGCCGGCCCAGATGGTCGCACCGTAACACTGGCAGCACGGCTGCGACGAGGTGGCCAGCGTGATCGGGCCGCAGGGCATGTCGTTTTCGTCGCGATTGAGCCGCGCCCGTTGCGTGCGCTGTTGCGCGAGCATGTAGGCCATCATTTCGGCGTGGGCGACCGAGCAGCTCTGCGGCATCACGCGGTTGACGCCGACCGCAATGATGCGGTCGTCCGGACCGTAGACGACCGCACCGAACGGGCCGCCGCTGTCGGCTTCGACGTTCTGCCGGGACAGCGCGATGGCCAGCGCGACCTTGTCGGCATCGCTGGCGTAGCTGCACCCGGTGTCGACGGCATCGTGGACCCAGACGGGCAGGGTGAGATGAACCTGTGCGTAGAGGATCATGCGGACGTCCGCATCACATCACCGCCGGGCCGTTGCCGAGGTTTTCGCACCGGCCTTCCACGCACTGGCAGCCGCTGATCTCCTGGAAGCCGCAGACCGAGGCCATGCCGTCTTTCGCGCATTGGGCGCGGACTGCGCCGGGGTCGGTTCTGGTGTCTTTGTTGACGCACATCGGATAGGCGCCGCAGCAGTTGCCGACGTCTTTCACGGCGCAGTCGCTATCGGTTTTGCAACTGCGGCTTGGATTCGAGGCATCGATGACCGTTTTGTTTCCGGTCGTGTCCGGCACCTGCGCGACGGGTTCCTGTTGTTGTGGCAGCGGCGGTGCAGGTGTCGCAACCGGCGCACCGACCGCGGGTTGCGACACAGGCGCTGTCTCGACCGCCGCTTTCGGCGCATCGGGTGATTGCGTCGGCGCAGCGCAGCCGACCAGCAGCAGTGCGGTGAGCGCGGCGAACGCGAAATGACTTGCAAGCATGGCGAATCTCCTGCGGTGGGGGGAAGTGCCGTATCCCGGTGCGACCCGTCCTTGACTCAAAGGTTCGCGGCCCAGGTGTCGCGCAGGGTCACGCTGCGGTTGAAGACTGGCGCGTCGGCGCGATGATCGAAGCGATCGGCGACGAAGTAACCGACGCGTTCGAACTGGAAGCTCTGCTCGGGTTCGGCCACAGCGGCGGCTGGCTCGACATAGCCACGCACGCTGCGTCGCGAGTCCGGATTCAGATAATCTCGATAGGTCTTGCCTTGATCGTCATTGTCGGGATTCGGTACTGTAAACAGACGGTCGTACAGCCGCACTTCCGCCGGTACCGCATGCGCGGCGCTGACCCAGTGGATCGTGCCCTTGATCTTGCGGTCGGCACCGGGCATACCCGGGCGCGATGTCAGATCCAGTGTGCCGCGCAGTTCGACGATGTCGCCGGCTTCATT
>JANLSB010000572.1:0-2647 GCA_031362125.1 Lysobacterales bacterium
CTTTCCTGACCTTGTCGATTTTACCGGCCCGGTATCCGCGGCCCCCAGCACCTCGGAGCATCTCCATGAGCCTCAAGCAACGCTTTACCGACGACATGAAAACCGCCATGAAGGCCGGCGAGAAAGAGCGTCTCGGCACCATCCGTCTGGTCAACGCTGCGATCAAGCAGAAAGAAGTCGATGAGCGGATCGAGCTCAACGATGCCCATGTGCTGGCGATCCTCGAAAAGATGATGAAGCAGCGCAAGGACTCGGTGAGCCAGTACGAAGCCGCCAACCGTGAGGATCTGGCCGCCGTCGAGCGCGCCGAAATGGCGATCATCGAGCAATACCTGCCGGCCAAGCTCGGCGAAGCCGAAATCCGCGCCGCCATCGAAGCCGCTGTCGCGGAAGTGGGCGCCACCGGCCCTGCCGACATGGGCAAAGTCATGGGCGTGATCAAACCGAAACTCGCGGGTCAGGCCGACATGGGCGAAGTATCGAAGCTGATCAAACAACGTCTGGCCGGCTGAACCTCACGTTGAGGATGACCGCACAGCCCGTCATTGCCCTCCGCCCGGCCGTCCGCGAGGACGCCGGACTCATCCTCGCCTTCATCCGCGAGCTGGCCGAATACGAGAAGCTTTCGCATGAGGTGGCCGCCGACGAAGCCGGCCTCGCGGCGCAGCTGTTCGGCGAACGCCCGCGCGCCGAAGTCCTTATCGCAGAAGTCGATGGTGCCGCCGCCGGCTTTGCGCTGTTCTTCCACAACTTTTCGACCTTTGTCGGCAAACCGGGGCTGTATCTCGAAGATCTGTTCGTGCGCCCGGCCTTCCGTGGTCACGGCCTGGGCAAACGGTTGATGGTGCGGCTGGCGCAGATCGCCGTCGAGCGCGACTGCGGTCGCTTCGAATGGTGGGTGCTGGACTGGAATACGCCGGCCATCGATTTCTACCGCCGCCTAGGCGCTGTCGGCATGGACGAATGGACCGTGCAGCGGGTCAGCGGCGATGCGCTGCGGGCGTTGGCGGGGCAAGTCTGCGACTGAACACGGCGGCTATCGCACCGCTGCTATACTCGGACCGAATTCAGTCCGCAGCGAGACCGTCATGAGCGACCCCATCATCAGTCTCAGCGATTTCAAATCCGATGCCAGTCAGTGGCTCAAACGCCTGCAGGATGAATCGGACACCGTGGTGCTGACCCAGAACGGTCGCGCCAGTGCCGTAGTGCAGAGTTACGAGACTTTCCAGCGCCAGCAGCAGGCGCTGTTGATGTTGAAGCTACTGGCGCAGGGTGAGGCCGATATCGCCGCCGGGCGACTGATTCCGCAGGAAGAGGTTTTCGCCAAATTGCGCGAGCGTTTCGCACCCGACGCATGAGCGATCACGAGGTCTACTGGACGCCCACGGCGCTGCAGGATCTGGTGTCGATCCTGGACCACATCGCCGCCGAAAATCCTGCCGCCGCTGCGGCAGTGACGGTTCGCCTCCAAATGCGCGCAGAGTCGTTGCGCACGCTGACGCCGCGCGGGCGCACCGTCCCGGAACTTCGTGACATCGGCGTGAATCAATATCGTGAACTGATCGAACGACCGTGGCGCCTGATCTATACGATCGAAGCCAAGCGCGTCGCCGTGGTGGCGATACTCGATTCGCGCCGCGATCTGCAGACACTCCTGCTCGAACGACTGATCCGCAGCTGACATGGCACGCATCCCCGACGCTTTCATCGACGACCTGCTCGCGCGCACCGATATCGTCGAGCTGGTCGGCTCGCGCGTGCCGCTCAAGCGTCAGGGCAAGGAGTATTCGGCGCGCTGTCCGTTCCACGACGAGCGCTCTGCATCGTTCACAGTCTCGCCGACCAAGCAGTTCTACCACTGCTTCGGCTGCGGCGCGCACGGCACTGCGATCAGTTTTTTGATGAATTACGACCGCCTCGAATTCCTCGACGCGGTGGACGAACTCGCCAAGCGCGTCGGCATGGAAGTGCCGCGCGACACCCAGCAGCGCAACGCGACGCCGGACAGCGTCGACCAGTACGCGGCGCTGGAAGCGGCGGAGAAGTTTTTCCAGAATCAGCTCGCGATCAGCGACAAGGCGCGCGGGTATTTCGACCGACGCGGCGTGGACGATGCGATCCGCACCCAGTTCGGCCTCGGCTATGCGCCCGACGGTTTTTCGGCGCTGCGCGATGCGCTGGGCACCGATCCGCGACGTATGGCGCTGCTAGAACGCGTCGGCCTGTTCTCGAAGAACGACAAGGGCCACGTCTACGACAAGTTCCGCGACCGGGTGATGTTTCCGATCCACGACCGCCGTGGGCGCACGATCGCGTTCGGCGGACGCGTGCTGGACCCGGAAGATTCGCCTAAGTATCTCAATTCGCCGGAAACCCCACTGTTCCACAAGGGCCGTGAACTCTACGGCCTTTGGCAGGTGCGGCAGTCCAACAGCAAGATCGAACGGCTGATCGTGGTCGAAGGCTACATGGACGTGATCGCGCTGTTCCAGCACGGCATCACCCAGGCGGTGGCCACGCTGGGTACCGCGACCACGCCCGACCACGCCGAACTGCTGTTCCGCAACGCGCCCGACGTGTATTTCTGTTTTGACGGCGACGCCGCCGGCCGCCGCGCCGCGAGCAAGGCGATGGAGTCGGTACT
>JANLSB010000578.1:0-4618 GCA_031362125.1 Lysobacterales bacterium
AGGGTGAGGCGCATAGCGCCGAATCATCAATCGCTTACGCGTTTGCTTCGCCGGCGCAGCCCTAAATCGCTGTGTCATCAGGCTGTTGAACACCTGCCGTCGCAAGTATTTCAGCAGCCTGTCAACCCAGGAGTTCGGCGACCAGCGCCGCCACGCGCGCGGTTTCGCGCAGCGGTTCGACGTCGAACGCATCGAGTCTCGTATCCATGGCACGAATGCGGCCGCGTGCAAGCAAGGTATCGAGAAATGTGCGTGGACGGCCACGGACGCGTGCGGGGTCGAACACGAACACCGGCACGCGCGTGGCGCAGGCTTCGGTGATCATGTTCACCGAATCAGGCGAGCAGATGACGCGGTCGGCCCAGGCCAACAGGCCGGCGTACGGGTTCGGGCCGTCTTTCTTGCTGCGCCAGACCACACCGGGCGTGTCGTCGTAGCGGTGCTTCAGTACGTCGCGCAGTTCTTTCGGCGTGCGCCGCGATGAGGTCAGCAGCACGCTGCCGCCGTCGCGCGCGAGCACCGCTTCCAGCTTCGAGGCCAATACTTCGAAGGCCATGCGGTCGAAACGCGCGTGTCGGGACATGCCGCCCAGCAGGACGGCGTTGATCGGCCGGGGCAGCTCGGCGAATTCGGCGAATTCGGTGCGTGCGCCTGCCAACCAGACGTCATCGATCGGATGCAGACTGCCCAGCGTGGTGATCACATTCGGCCCACGGAGACGGTCGTGTTCGGGCACGACGATCAGATCCCAGCGCGAGGGATCGAGTCGTGGGTCGAGGATCTGCACGGCTTTCGCGCCGCGTTCGCGCAGCAGACGGGTCGCCAGCGCTGCCTGTCGGCCGCAGCCGACGGCGACTGCAGGCGGGGCATCAAGCAGCTCGGTGAATGCGTGGCCGTATGCACGCTCGGCACCGGGCCAACGTCGTGGCGCGGCCCAGCGCCAAGGTGAGCGTGGCTCCAGCGTGAAAGTGGTGTAATTGTCGGTCAGTGCGCCGCCCAAGGCATCGGCTTGGCGTGCATTACCGGCGCGGCCATCGCTTAATGCACAAATTTGTATCGAATCAGATTTATTTTTTCTCATTGTTCCGAATTTGACTCGATTCATTCCTGTTGTAGAGCTGCTGTGTGGCCGCGCGGACTCTACACTTCCTCTTCGCCGCAATCTTCACACGCTTGGGATACCCAGACCGATGACTTCGCCGCTGACCGATGCCGCACTCGACCAATTGTTCCGCTCCGCCCGGACGTACAACACCTTCTTCGGGGAGATCGATGATGCCACTCTGCACCGCCTCTATGACTTGCTGAAGTGGGGACCGACCAGCGCCAACATGTCGCCCGCGCGGCTGATCTTCGTGAAGAGCCCCGAAGCCAAGGCCCGCCTGGCGCCGGTGCTCGATGCGGGCAATCGCGACAAGACCTTGGCTGCGCCGGTTACCGTCATCATCGGTTACGACATGGCGTTCTACGAGAAATTGCCGATGCTGTTTCCACATACCGACGCGCGCGCCTGGTTCGTCGGCAAGCCGGAAGCCGAGCTGGAAACCGTTGCGCTGCGCAACAGCAGCCTGCAAGGCGCCTATCTGATTCTCGCCGCTCGCTCGCTGGGTCTCGACACCGGCCCGATGTCGGGCTTCAACAACGCCAGGCTCGACGAGGCCTTCTTCGCCGGCACCGCAATCCGCTCGAACTTCCTGGTCAATCTCGGTCAGGGTGATGCCGCCTCGATTTTCCCGCGCTCGCCGCGGCTGGGTTTCGACGAAGCCTGCCGCATCGAATGATCCGCTGTGGCGTTGCCCCCGCAACGTTGCGTGCTCTCACCGCCTCATTAGAGATGTCTTTCAACAGGAGTGTTCCGATGAAACGTGCCCCAATCAAGCGTGCTCCAATCAAGCGCGTACTGCTCGCCGCGGCCCTCGCGCTGGCTTCCACCGTCGCCATCGCCGCGCCGCTGACCTACAAGATCGACGCCAACCACACTGATGTGGTCGCAACCTGGAGCCATTTCGGCTTCTCCAACCCGATCGCGCATTTCGGCAAGGTCGATGGAAGCATCACCTATGACCCGGCTGACGTCGGCGCGTCAAGGGTTGAAGTGACGATTCCACTGTCGGGCCTGAATTCGCACGTCGAAGCCTTCGATGAGCATCTGCGCAGCGCCGATTTCTTCGACGCCGAAAAATTTCCGACCGTCACCTTCAAGAGTACTTTGGTGAAGGCAGCGGGCAAGGGCAAGCTCAAAGTCAGCGGCGACCTGACCATCAAGGGCATCACCAAGCCGGTGGTGCTGGATGTGACCATCAACAAGACCGGCGTGCAGCCGATCGCCAAGCGTGAAGCCGCGGGTTTCAGCGCTTCCGTCACCGTCAAGCGCACGGATTTCGGTCTGGGTCTGTACGCGCCGAACGTCAGCGACGAAGTGAAGCTGTCGATCACCACCGAAGCGATCGTGCCCAAGCCGGCCGAGTAAGTCGCCTGCTCCCGGGGCACCGGATTTTTCCGCCAGACGGGCCGCACATCGCGGCCCGTCTGCGTTTCAGGTGGGCGTCGCCGTTTCAGGCGGCGGCGCATCGAATCGATAGGGCGTGGCCTGTGCCGATGCCCTCGCGCCGAATGCGTTGGCGAAGGCGGTCAGCCGTGGCATCGAAGAGAGATCGATCGGATTTCGGAACGGCAGATGCTCCAGCAGGCAGAACAGCCCAAGGTCGAAGATCGCGATTTTCTCCTGTGGCAGTTCCACGCGAATGTCCTGCGAATGCCGGTCGAGCCACGCGAGACACTGGACCAGACTCGCACGCCGCTTGCGCAAGGTGGCATCCGGCGGGCGTTTTGAAACGATCTCGTGAAACACCACTTCGACCTGCGCCGCCATGGCATGCGCCAGGACTTCATGCGCATTCATCAGCAGTGCGGATCCAGCCTGTTCCGGCCAGAACACACGAGAGAGACCATCGCCAGCCTGACGCGCCAACCATCGGCAGGCGTTGAGGCTGCCCCACACCACCGTATCGCCCTGCCGCAGGGCCGGCAGCTTCAGCGCGGGATTGCCGGCGAACACCGCCGGGTCCTCATTCATGAGGTCGTGGATCGGCAGCAGTGCATATTCGATAGCCAGCTCATGCGCGAGCAGCCGGACCTGACGAGTGTAGTGGGAACTCTGGCGACCGATGATCTCGATATGGGCGGACATGGACGGACTCTCCGATGATGGCAGCGAAATTGAGCATGCGGACGCCTCCCGGCATTCTGCGGCATCCGCCCGCCTGTACGCTGGGCTAAAATGCCGGCTCCGCGCAGGACGACACCTCATGACCGCCTCCCAGCCCAGCCAAGCCAATGCCCAGCAACGCTATGAGGTGCATCGTGCCGATCTGCCGCTGAGCTGCCCGGGCCCCTCTATGGCACTGTGGAATTCGCATCCGCGCGTGTATCTGCCGATCGAAGCCGAAGGCGGTACTTCGACCTGCCCTTACTGCGGTGCGGTTTACGCGCTCATTGACTGATCGACGAGCGGGCGAAGGCCAGACGAGGCGCTGAGCGATGTCGCGCCCACTGACTGTGGTGCAACTATTGCCGGCGCTGCATTCGGGCGGGGTCGAGCGCTCCACATTGGAAATCGCCGGGGCGCTGGTCCGTGGCGGACATCGCGCCATCGTCGTGTCGGCAGGCGGCCGGCTGGTGCCGCAGCTCGAAGCGTGCGGCGCCGAACACATCGCCCTCGATATCGGCCGCAAGTCGCCGCTGACATTCCTGCATGTCCGTCGACTGCGTGCGCTGTTCGCCGAATGCGTCGCCGATATCGTGCATGCGCGTTCGCGGTTGCCGGCGTGGATCGGCTGGTTCGCGCTGCGCGGCATGCCGGCGGCGCAGCGCCCGCATTTCGTGACCACCGTACACGGCCTGAACTCGCCTTCGCGCTACAGCGCGATCATGACCCGCGGCGAACGGGTGATCTGCGTGTCGGACACGGTGCGCGACTACGTGCTTGCCCATTACCCGGACACCGATCCCGCGCAGCTGCAGGTGATTCCGCGCGGCATCGACCCGACTGCGTTTCCGCGCGCGCCCTGGCCCGACCATGACGCGCGTGCGCGTGTCGCCGTGCGGCATCCGACGCTGGGCGGCGACGGTCCGCTGCTGCTGTTGCCCGGGCGGGGCACACGATTGAAAGGTCATTCCGATGCGCTGGCACTGCTCGGGTCGCTCCGCGCCGACGGCCTCGACGCACGACTGTGGATGCCCGGCGCGCGCGAACCGGGGCGCGAGGCCTACATTGCCGATCTCGAAGCCGGAGCGGCGCGCTGCGGATATGCCGATGCGCTGGCGATCACCCCGCCCACCGCCGAAATTCACGAAGCCTATGCCGCAAGCGATCTGGTGCTGCAGGTCTCGCGCAAGCCGGAGTCGTTCGGACGCACGGTGATCGAAGCGTTGTCGGTAGGCCGTCCGGTCGCGGGCTGGGCCCACGGCGGCGTCGGTGAACTGCTGCGCGAGCTGCTGCCAGCCGGTGGCTTGGCAAAGAGGCGAAGCTTGAAACCGGGCGGGGCATTGTGGTCAACGACCAGATGCAGACGTCGGACAACGCCATTTATGCGGTTGGCGAGTGTGTGGAGCATAA
>JANLSB010000762.1:0-4155 GCA_031362125.1 Lysobacterales bacterium
AAGAAATTCGGCTTGAAGCTTTCCCACTCGACCGTGCGCAGGCTGGTCACGGTCGCTTTGAAGCGCTGCCCGGCGATGTCGAAGACGACGCGGTCGCCGAGTTTCCAGTTCAACGATTCGGCGAAACCCTGCTCCACCGACAGCTCGGGTTTCGCAGTGCCGCTCGGCGACCAGAGTTTGCCGGCGACGATCTTGTTGTCGTCGCCGAAGCTGTCGGCCGACGAGAGATTGAACTCGCGTTCGGCCAGACGCCGCGAGCGGTCGCCTTCTTCGCCATAGTCGCCACCGCTGGTCGGCTTGCCGTTGCGTTCGAGCAGACGCCCACGAATCATCGGATACAGCTTCGGCGCGGCCACGCCCTGTTCGGCGATGAAGGCGCGCACGCCGTCGAGTTGATCCGGCTGCACGTTGATGATGAAACGATTCGGCGCATCCGCCGACAGCGACAACCGCCAGCGGTCGAGCAGATCGGTGCGCACGAACGTGAGCAGCAGCAGCGCCATCAGCCCGAGGCCCAGCGCCGACACCTGCGCGATGCTGGTGGCGGCGCGGCGGCTGACGTTGGCCAGACCGTAGCGAAGACTGCCGCGCAGGCGCGAGCGCAGGCGCCGCACCAGCAGGATCAACAGATACGCGATCAGCGCCAGCGCCGCCAATGTCGCGACGATGCCGAGCAGCATGATCCCGCCGAGCTTCGCCGAACCGGCCTGCCACCACAGCAGCGCGCCGAGGCCGCTGAAACCGGCGAGCGCCACGAGCCATGCGCTGGGTTCGGTCGGGTCCAGATCGCGGCGTAGTACTCGTAGTGCAGGCACGCGCCGCAGCGCCAGTACCGGCGGCGCGCCGAACGACATCAACACCACGATGCCGACCGCGAACCCCTGCAGGGCCGGCCACAGGCTCGCCGGCGGAATCGCGATCTGCAGTTCTTTCGCCAACCACGCGCCGATGACCCACTGCAGCGCGAACGCGATGACGACGCCGATCAGACTCGCCACCACGCCGAGAATCAACAGCTCGCCGATATGGATCGCCGCAAGCGTGCGCTGGCTGGCGCCGAGGCAGCGCATCACCGCCGCGCCGGAAAGATGGCGCTCGCTGTGACGCCGCGCGGCCATCGCGACCGCGACCGCAGCGAGCACGACAGAGACCAATGCGGCGAGACCGAGAAAACGTCCGGCGCGATCCAGCGCGGAGCGGATCTCGGGGCGCGCATCGCCGATGGTTTCCAGTCGCTGACCGCGATCGAGCGCCGCACGCGCGGTCTTGGCAAAAGTTTCGACCGCCGCCGGCTCACCGGCGATCACCAGTTTGTAGCCGACGCGACTGCCGGGCTGGATCAGGCCGGTCGCGGGCAGGTCGGCCATCGCGAGGAAGACTTTCGGCGCGACATTGAAATAGTCGATGGCGCCGTCTGGCTCCTGCAGTACCACTGCAGTGAGTTTCAACTCGGCGCTGCCGATGCCGATGAGATCGCCCGGCTTCGCATCCAGCGCATCGGCGCCGCCGCGGCTCAGCCACAGCGTGCCGGGCGCGGGTCCGCCGCCGACAGTGCGTTCGCCTTTCGCATCGGCGATCCGGAACAGCCCGCGCAGCGGGAAACCCTCGCCCAACGCACGCAGTTCGCCCAGCTTCAGGCGCGCCGTGTCGCCGGTACCGACGCGGATCATGCTCGGCATTTCGACCGTTTCAGCGCGAAGCAGGCCATCGCGTTTCGATGCGTCGAGAATCTTGCCGACGATGGGCGCATCGCCGCGTACGACAGCATCGCCGCCGAGCAGCCGATTCGCTTCGATCGCCAGCGCACGCGCGGCGCGGTCGGTGACGAAACCGACCGAGGTCACCGCAATCACCGCGAGCACCAGCGCCGCGATCAGGATGCGGATATCGCCGGCGGCAAGATCGCGGCGGAGCTGGCGCCAGGCCAGCGAGAGCAGTTTCATGACCGCCTCCGCTGCGCTGGCTGTTGGCCGTCATCCCCGCGCAAGCGGGGATCCAACGGCGTCGTTTTTCTCCTCCCCTTGCGCAAAGCGCAGGGGGAGGTCGGGAGGGGGTGCTTCAGCGTGGACTTTGCTGCGAATAACCCCTCCCCAACCCTCCCCTTCGCGATGCGAAAGGGAGGGAGTGATGGTTTCAGTCGACTCGAAAACACTCCAAGTTCCCGCGCTAGCGGGAATGACGAAAATTTTCGAAAACCGTTCACGCCGACACCAACCGACCGCTGTCCAATCGCAATACGCGATGGCAGCGCGACGCCAGATGCTCATCGTGCGTCACCAGCACCAGCGTGGTGCCGGCGTCGGCGTTCAAACCGAACAGCAGGTCGATGATCGCCTGCCCGGTGCGGGTATCGAGGTTGCCGGTGGGTTCGTCGGCGAACAGCAGCGCCGGCCGGGTCACGAACGCGCGCGCCAAGGCCACGCGCTGCTGCTCGCCGCCGGAGAGCTGGCGCGGGTAGTGATCGAGACGTTCGCTCAGGCCCACCTTGCCCAGGATCTCGCGCGCCGGGCCATCGACATCGGCGTCGCCGCGCAGCTCCAGCGGCAGCATCACGTTTTCCAGCGCGGTCAACGACGGCAGCAGCTGGAAACTCTGGAACACGAACCCGACCTTCTCGCCGCGCACCTTGGCGCGACCGTCCTCGTCCAGCGTCGAGAGCGGCGCCCCGTCCAGCAGCACCCGGCCGTCGCTGGGCGTATCCAGCCCGGCCATCAGCGCCAACAGCGTGCTTTTGCCGGAACCGGATGCCCCGATGATCGCCACGCTGTCGCCGGTCGCGATCTCGAAGCCGATGCCCTCGAGGATGGTCAGTTCGCTGGTGGGCAGGCGGACGCGCTTGCCCAGGGCTTCGACAGTGAGCGCGGCGGGAATGGAGGCAGCGGCGACGGATGGCTGAATGGTCAGGGGTAGGGTCATGGGGCGTCGCTGTGGGGGAGACGAGGTTTGGATATTGGGCGGGCTTGGGGAGGATGCAAGCCCGGAGCGACCCAACTGATGGCAGGTACGGGCACCAGCAGTCGTTGGATGCACGGGAAACCTAGTCAGACAACATCAAAGCCCGGACAAGGCCATAGGCCGTACCCGGGAATCTGGTACGCCGTATTGACTGTTGTCCCGGCTGCGCAACTACGCAACTGCGGGGCAAGGCAGGTACGAGCCAACACAAACCCACTCAGCATCCAATCGCTCGCTATTGCGATTCAACTTGCAGATAGATCAGTATCAGACAACGCAGACACTAGACGAGTAATTCATGGATGCAGTTCCAGTTGCCTTGCTCTTTCTAGACGAGTGCATGGATGAGAAACTCGATCTCGTTGCTTTGACCGGCGTGCTCGTGCCCCACAGGAGATATCGTGAAGTACGAGATGCCATGTGCAAACTTGCATGGGACATCCTCGAACCGACACCCAACACTATTCCAGCCCCGATTGAGCTGCATGGCAGCAAGCTATTGCCAGAATTGAATTCTCTACCAGCCGAGCAAGCTGACGCAAAGCGATTACATGTTTTTAGTCGCGTAGTTGAACTTATAAATCACAACGAATTGCAGATTTTTCGTTTTTGTTATTTGAACAGATCAGAAATTGCTGAAAAATTTGTCGTCGATCCAAACCTTTATGCGCTAATTTTTCACGGCATCCAGGTCCAATTACACAATCTCATGGAAACGACCTTGATCATTCCGATTATGGACGGCATTCCAGACAGTTCAAACTCACGAAAAGCTCCTTTGATAAATCCTTTGCTCATCCGTGCGTTTGCCTTAAGCACAAGATGGCTACACCACTCACGACAATGTGATGCGATAAAGAGTTCCTTGATATTTCCAAATGCACATAACCTTGCTGAGCCTGTCTTTGCCGACAGCACACATTCCACAATGCTTCAATTGGTTGACTTAGCTTCGTATCTTCTATTGCAGAGAGATCGCAACGAGCTCGACCCACAGTCGAATATCAGCGGGTTCAAAAAAGAAGTTATCAAACAGGCGGAATCAATCAACCCGCAATTGATCTTTCAGTGGCGCGATCGAATGAAATTTTTTCCCGAAAGCTCCTAACGCGTAAGGTAGACCCTCGTAGCAAGGTAGGATGGGTTGAGCGCAGCGATACCCCTCGCTTTCCCGGCGACATGATGGGTATCGCTGCGCTC
>JANLSB010000662.1:0-3393 GCA_031362125.1 Lysobacterales bacterium
GCGCGAAGACAGCGCGTCTCGAAGCCACCGCCGCCGACATCGCCGAAATCAGCCGCATGGGCATGAAGGTCACGATCGACCCGGCTTCGACCGCCCGCATCCGCAGCGTCGAAACGGCGATGGCGAACCGGCAGTTCGGTACCCGAAGCATCTCCGGCTACGCCTGCTACCGCACGGTCGAAGAAACCTACGCCACCATCGACCAGCTCGTCGCCGCCAAACCCGCGCTGGCCAGCGTTTCCAACATCGGCCCCAGCTGGCTGAAGTCGCGCAACACCGGCGGCTACGACATGAAAGTGCTGCGGCTGACCAACTCGGCCACCAACACGCTGCGGCCGAACAAACCGCCGATGGTGGTGTTCGGCTCGATCCACGCGCGCGAATACACGCCGGCCGAGCTGCTCACCCGCTACGCCGAGTGGCTCGTCAACAGCTACGGCACCGATCCCGAAGCCACCTGGCTGATGGACAACTACACGTTCTATCTGGTGCTGCAGGCCAATCCAGACGGGCGCAAGAAAGCCGAAACCGGCCTGTCGTGGCGCAAGAACGTCAACAACACCAATGGCAGCTGCAGCTCGAACAGCGTCGGCACCGACCTCAATCGCAATTTCCCGTTCCATTGGAACACCGTGGCCGGCGGCTCCAGCGGCAATGCCTGCACCGACACCTATCGTGGTCCGCTGGCGCAGTCGGAACCGGAAACGCAGAACCTGATGCGTCTTGTTGCGGGTACGCCGAACGCCAGCGGCGTCTACAGCGGCGGCCTGTTCCCCGACCGTCGCGGCGACGCCAACACCAGCGCCGCGCCCGACGACACCCAAGGACTGTTCTTCGACATCCACAGCTTCTCGCAGCTGGTGCTGTGGTCCTGGGGCGACACCACCAGTCCTGCACCGAACGGTACCGCACTGCGGACCTTCGGACGGCGCATGGCGTTCTTCAACAGCTACAAGCCACAGCAGTCGAACGAGCTGTACGGCACCGACGGCACCACCGACGACACCATGTACGGCTTGCTCGGTGTGCCCAGCTACACCATCGAACTCGGCGTCTCGTTCTTCGAATCCTGCACCACATTCGAGTCGGCGACATTGCCGAAGAATCTGGCGGCGCTGAAATACGCCGCGCGCAATCTCACCGCACCGTATCGCTACCCGTCCGGCCCCAACACCGTCAGCGTATCGACCTCGATCGCCACGGTCGCGGCCGGCACGCCGGTGACCATCAGCGCGATCCTCGACGACAGCCAGTTCAACCAGACCAATGGTGCCGAAGCAACCCAGGCCATCGCTTCGGCCCGGCTCTATGTCGACATTCCGCCGTGGGAAGCCGGCGCTGCGGGCATCGTGATGACCGCCAGCGACGGCAGCTTCAACACAACCCGCGAAACCGCGAGCGCGAGCCTCGGCACCACCGGCTTGGGCGTGGGCCGGCACATCGTCTACGTGCAGGGCGCAGACGCCTCCGGCGCACTGGGCTCGCCGAACGCGGTGCTGCTGAACATCACCTCCGGCGGCGGTGGCGGCAACGTCGCCCCGGTCGCGAATTTCAGCGCAAGCACGTCGGGCCTGACCGCCAACTTCACCGACGCCTCCACCGACAGCGACGGCAGCATCGCCTCGCGCACTTGGGACTTCGGCGACGGCACGCTCTCCACCGCAGCCAATCCGAGCAGAACCTACTCGGCCGCAGGCACCTACAGCGTCAGTCTCACCGTCGCCGACAACGGTGGTCTGAGCAACACACGCACGCAGTCGGTGACCGTCGCTGCCGTCGGCACCCAGACCTATACCAACGGCACCGATGTTCCGATCGGCGACAACACCACAGTGAACAGCCCGATCGTCGTGTCCGGACGCAGCGGCAACGCACCCGCAGCCACGCCGGTGCTGGTCAATATCGTCCATACCTACAAGGGCGATCTGAAGGTCGATCTGGTCGCGCCGGACGGCAGCGTCTATGTGCTGCACAACCGCAGCGGCGGCAGTGCCGACAACATCAATCAAACCTACTCGGTCAATCTGTCGACCGAGGCATTGAACGGCACGTGGACCCTGCGCGTGAACGATAATGCCGCTGGCGATGTCGGCCGCATCGACAGTTGGAGCATCACGTTCTGATCGTTGGATCGACCGCAGCAACCGGCAGGACCCGGGGTTTGGCCCAGGTCCTGCCGCTTCGGGGACGATGACTCTGTCGCACGACAACCGTTTCGCGCAAACAGCCAGCACAGGCCGTGCATACTGTCTTGCCTCTCCGCAATGCAGATAGCGCCGCCAATGCTCGACAGATACGCCAGACAGTTGTCCGACCTGCACGGTTTCGCCCGGCTCGGCGTGGATGCGACCGTCGGCGTCACCGATCTGGTCGAAGCCATGCACGCCGCGATCGCACGGCCTGATCTCGGGCTCCGCAGTTCGGCGCCGGAGCGCACCAAGGGCATTGCGGGGCTGGTCTATCGCAGCGTCCGCGGGGTCACCGGGGTCACCGGCAACGTCATCGACACCGTGCTCGCCCGGGACGCCATCGCGCACCCACGCACCTCGGCGCAGCGCGAAGCGATCGTCGCCGCGCTCAACGGCGTGCTGGGCGATCACCTTGCGGCCACCGCCAATCCGCTGGCACTGCCGATGCAATTGCATCATGCCGGCAAGCCGCTCACGCTGCGCACAGACGTATTGAAGGACACGATTCCAGACGCTGGCGCGAAGCTGGTCGTGCTGGTGCACGGCCTGTGCATGAACGATCTGCAGTGGACGCGCGACGGCCACGATCATGGCCGGATGCTCGCGGAAACGCTCGGCTATACGCCGCTGTATCTGCACTACAACACCGGACTGTCGATCGCGGGCAATGGCCAGCGTTTCGCAGAGTCTCTGCAACAGATGTTCGATACGTGGCCGACGCCCGTCGAAGAGATCACGCTGATCGGCCACAGCATGGGCGGGTTGCTCGCGAGAAGCGCGTGCCATCACGCGGCGATCCATGGTCACGCGTGGCCCGCAGCGCTGCGTCATCTCGTCTGTATGGGTTCGCCGCATCACGGTGCGCCGCTCGAACGCGGCGGAAACTGGATCGACCTCGTCCTCGGCGCCACACCGTTCGCCTCACCGTTCGCGCGGATCGGAAAGATCCCCAGCGCCGGCATCACCGACCTGCGTTATGGCCATACGCTGTCCGCGCGCGACCAGCATCGCGCGGTGCCGCTGCCCAAGGGCGTGCGCTGCTATGCGATGGCAGCCACCACCGGCCGTCGACGCGGCGACCTCAAGGACCGCTGGATCGGCGATGGCCTGGTGCCCGTCGCCAGCGCACTGGGGCATCATCCGGATCCTGATCGCGCGGTTGGATTCGCGAAATCGCGGCAGTGGGTTGGCTATGACATGAATC